>CAZMPV010000356.1:0-3443 GCA_964567985.1 uncultured Gemmatimonadaceae bacterium | reverse complement strand
GGAATCACCGCAGAGCGGTGCGGTAACGTCAGCCGCGGAGCGACTGACGGAGATATTGGTTTATTATTAAAAAATTAATCTCGTCCGGTTGCTCCGCAGCCGGATGCCTCACGGACGCTCCGCGTCCATTCTTGCACTCTCTTGTTAATAGCCCCACCCAATCACCGCGGAGCGGTGGGGCCTACGCAGCCGCAGAGCGACTGCTGGAGATAAGTTTTTTTGATTAATTAAAATATCCATCTCGACCGGTTGCTCCGCAGCCGGGCGCCTCACGGACGCTCCGCGTCCATTCTCTCGCTTTACTTACCGCGCCGATATTCGTTAATTGCATCACTCATTAGTACTTCCAAGGGGCAATTACGCACTAACAGCTACACATATTCACATAACCACCGTCTCAATGAATTTCTTTAAAACTGCACTCACCACACTCTCACTTCTTCTCATCGCGGCTTTCGTTCCGGCCCAGGCACAAACCGTCCAATACGACGACTCCTTCTTTGACGACATGGACTTCCGTACCGTGGGGCCGACCCGCGGGGGACGTGTTACCGCCGTGGAGGGCCATCCCGCCCATCCCCATATTTTCTATATGGGAGGCGCCGGCGGCAGCGGCGTCTGGCGCACCACCGACTACGGGCAGAGCTGGACCAACCTGAGCGACGGCAAAGGCTTCGCCAGCACCAGCATCGGCGCCATCGCCATCGCGCCCTCCGATACGAGCATCATCTACGTGGGCACCGGCACCGACGGCATCCGTTCCAACGTGACGACCGGCAAGGGGATGTACAAGACCACCGACGCCGGCAAGACGTGGCAGTTCATCGGCCTGCCCGATGCGGGACAGATCGGCGCCGTGGAAGTGCATCCCGAAGATCCGAACCGGGTGTACGTAGCGGCCATGGGCCACGCTTTCGGCCCCAACCCGCAGCGGGGCGTCTTCCGCTCGACGGACGGCGGCGAGAACTGGGAGAAGGTGCTCTTCGCCTCCGACACCACCGGGGCGGTGGACCTGGAGCTGAATCCCGAAAACCCCGACGAGATCTACGCGGCCCTCTGGCGCGCCGAACGCAAGCCGTGGACCATCATCAGCGGGGCGGCTAAGGAAAACGGACTTTATAAATCCACCGACGGCGGCGACAACTGGAAGAAACTGAGCGAAGGCCTGCCGCAGGGCTTGACGGGCAAGGCCGATTTCGCCGTCACTCCCGCCGACCCGGACCGCGTCTACGCCCTCTTTGAAGCGCCCGAAGGCGAGGAAGGCCTCTACCGCTCCGACGACCGCGGCGAGAGCTGGAAACTGATGAGCGACACCACCGGCATCATGACCCGCCCCTTCTATTTCACCAATATCACGGCGCACACCAAAAACCCGGATATCGTCTATGTGGGCAACGTCCGCTACTGGGTCTCCACCGACGGCGGCAAGACTTTCGAGCGGCGCAACGTGACGCATGCCGACGTGCATGATCTCTGGGTGAATCCCGACAATCCCGATATACAGGTGCAGGGCAACGACGGTGGCGCTACGGTTACGCTGGATGGCGGCAAGACGTGGTCAACCCAGCACAACCAGCCCACGGCCGAGCTCTACCAGGTGCACGCCGACGACAACTTCCCCTACTGGCTCTATGCCGGCCAGCAGGATAACACCACCATCGCCGTGCCGAGCCTGCCTCCGGCCGAAAGCGACCTGGCCACCGGCGCCCTCTGGCACGATGTAGGCGGATGCGAGACCGGCCCGGCCGTCCCGACGCCCAACAACCCGGATATCGTCTATTCCAACTGCAAAGGCCGCTTCGGGCAGTACAACTGGAAGACCGGCCAGGAGAAGCAGTACTGGGTAGGCGCCGAATATATGTACGGCCGCAACCCCTCCGAACTGAGCTACCGCTTCCAACGCGTCGCGCCGATCGAGGTTTCCCCGCACGACTCCAGCGTGGTCTATCACACCTCGCAGTACGTGCACAAGACCACCGACGGCGGCGAAACCTGGAAACGCATCAGCCCCGACCTGACGGCCTTCAAGCCGCAGTACCAGGTGGCTTCGGGCACGCCCATTACCCGCGACATCACCGGCGAGGAGCACTACAGCACCCTTTATTCGGTACAAGTCTCCCCGCACGATCCGCAAGTGGTATGGGTAGGCGCCAATGACGGCCCGGTACACGTGAGCCGCAACGACGGGGGCAGCTGGACCAACGTGACGCCCGAAGGCATCCCGCCCAACGGACGCGTGGACGCCATCGAGCCCTCGCCCCATACGCCCGGCACGGCCTATATCGCCTATGAGCGCCGCAAACTGGACGACTTTTCACCTTATGTGTATAAGACTACCGACTACGGTCAGACGTGGACCCGCCTCACCGACGGCAGCAACGGCATCCCCGATGGATATCCGGTGCGCGTGGTACGCGAAGACCCCGAACGGCAGGGAATGCTCTTTGCCGGCACCGACTGGGGACTCTTCGTCTCCTTCGACGACGGCCAAAGCTGGAAGCAGATGCAGAACGGCCTGCCCAATTCGCCCATTACCGATATCAAAATCCACCGCGGCGACCTTGTGCTCAGCACCATGGGCCGCGGCTTCTGGATCCTCGACAACCTCAGCCTGATGCGCCAGATGGATGAGGAGATCGCCCAACGCGACTACTACTTCTTCAGTCCCCGCGACGCCTACCGCATGCGCTACCGCAACTGGGGCGGCGGCGACGTGCCCGAATACCTCGATGCCGGCGCCATGCTGGACTTCTACCTGAAGGAGGTCCCCCAGGAAGAGACCCTCACGCTGCAGATTCTCGACAGCGAAGGCAATAACGTGCGCAGCTTCGTAGGCAAAGTGGAAACAAAGAAAGGCGAAAGCGACGAAGAAAATGACGAGCAGGAAGTGAATATGATGGCCCCCGGCGACATCCCCGGGACGGCCGGCGACCTCAAGCTCAAGAAAGGCCACAACCGCTTTATCTGGAATATGCGCTACGCCGGCCGCACCGTCCCCTCCGCCGACGGCGACACCTACTTCGGCGTGGGCAGCGGACCCATGGCCGTGCCCGGCACCTACACCGCCAAACTCAGCATCGGCGACTGGAGCCAGGAGCGCACCTTCGAAATCAAGATCGATCCCCGCGTAGCCGAGACCGGCGTCACGCAGGACGACCTCGTCGCCCAGCTGAAGCACAACCGCAAGGTGAGCAGAGCCATTGGCCAGGCCGAACGCGCAGCGGCGGACATCGACTCCATGCGCACCGACATCAAGGCTTCTATTGACGAGGACGAGATGAGCCAGGACGAAGCGCAGCCCGTGCTGGACAAACTCGACGCCCTGCACAGCCGGCTCGTCACCAGCGAGGAAGGCAGCTATCCGCCGCCCATGCTGATCGACCAGCTCGAATACATGTACTTCATGACCGCCTCCGCCGACCAGCGCCCCGGCGGCGACGCCT
>CAZMPV010000355.1:0-3446 GCA_964567985.1 uncultured Gemmatimonadaceae bacterium | reverse complement strand
GGCCAGACGATCGCCCGGGGCATGGGCGAGCTCCACCTGGACGTCCAGATCGAGCGCATGAAGCGGAAGTACGACGTCGACGTCCAGACAGCCCGGCCGAAGATCGCCTACCGGGAGACGATCACCCGGAGCGGCGAGGCCGAGGCCCGCCACAAGAAGCAGAGCGGCGGCCGGGGCCAGTTCGGGGAGTGCGCGATCCGGCTCAAGCCCCTGGCCCGGGGCGAGGGCTACGAGTTCATCGACTCGATCAAGGGCGGGGTGATCCCCAACAAGTTCATCCCGTCGGTGGACAAGGGGATCCAGGAGGCCGCCGAGAAGGGGGTCCTGGCCGGCTACCCCGTGGTGGACTTCGCCGCCGAGGTCTTCGACGGCTCGTACCACTCGGTGGACTCCTCCGACGTCGCCTTCCAGATCGCGGGGTCCCAGGCCTTCAAGGCCGCCGTCCAGGACTGCCGGCCGGTGCTCCTGGAGCCGGTGATGGAGGTCGAGGTCCAGACCCCCGACGACTTCGTCGGCGACATCATGGGCGACCTGAACCAGCGTCGGGGCAAGGTGCTGGGCATGGACTCGGGCGGGGGCCGGACCACGATCCGGGCCTACGTGCCCGAGGCCGAGCTCTACAAGTACGCGGCGTCGCTCCGCTCCATGACCCACGGCCGGGCGGTCCACACCCGGGAGCTCCACCAGTACGAGGTGGTCCCGGACCACGTGGCCGAGTCGGTCATCCAGCAGGCCGAGCGGCAGGCGTCGTGAGCGCCTCCGTCCGGAGTGGGTGCGGGCGTGATCCCCGGGGAGGGCGAGGCCGGCTTTCCCGGACCGGGTCGGTCGTCCTGGCCGCCATCGGGTTGATGACGGCGGCCGCCTGCGGCGGCGAGCCGGCCGGCGGCCCCTACGACCTGGTCGTGGCCAACGGCCGGGTCGTGGATCCGGCGTCGGGGCTGGACGCGGTGCGCCACGTGGGCGTCCGGGACGGCCGGGTGGCCGCGGTGAGCGAGGAGCCCCTGGACGGCGAGCGGACCATCGACGCCTCCGGGCTCGTCGTGGCGCCGGGCTTCGTCGACCTCCACGAGCACGGCCAGAGCCCCGAGGCGTACCGGCTCATGGTCCGGGACGGGGTGACCTCGGCCTTCGAGCTCGAGGTGGGCACCGGGGACGTGGCCGGATGGTACGAGGAGCGGGCCGGGGGGCAGCTCGTGAACCACGGGGTCAGCATCGGCCACATCCCGGTGCGGATGGAGGTCCTGGGCGACCCCGGCGACTTCCTCCCGGCCGGCGTCGGCGGCCACGGCGACGCCACGGAGGAGCAGATCGCCGAGATGGAGCGGCGCATCGAGGAGGGCCTGGAGCAGGGGGCGGTGGCGGTCGGATTCGGCAGCGCCTATACGCCGGGCGCAACCATTGACGAGATCCGGCGGATGTTCGAGATCGCGGCCGAGCACGGCGCATCGGCCCACATCCACATGCGGAACGGGGTGGCCGGCCTGGACTCGACGATCGCGGCCGCCGCCGAGGCCGAGGCACCCCTCCACATCGTCCACGTGAACTCCAGCGGGGGCGACGAGCTCGAGGCCTTCCTGGCCCGGATCCGCCAGGCCCGTGAGGCCGGCCGGGACGTGACCACCGAGGCGTATCCCTACGGGGCCGGGATGACCCGCATCGAGTCCGCCCTCTTCGACGACTGGCGGGAGTGGCCCGACTCCCAGTTCCAGCGCTACCAGTGGGTCGCCACCGGCGAGCGCATGAGTCGGGAGATGTTCGCCGACGCCCGGGAGCGGGGCGGGGCGGTCATCATCCACAGCCGCAGCGAGGAGCAGACCCGCACCGCGGTGACCAGCCCCCTGACGATGATTGCCAGCGACGGCTTCATCGAGGACGGCCAGGGCCACCCCCGGACCAGCGGCTCCTACTCCAAGGTCCTGGGCAAATACGTCCGGGAGGAGGGCGCCCTGGACCTCATGGAGGCGCTCCGGAAGATGACGATCATGCCCGCCCGGCGGCTCGAGGAGCGCACCCCCGCCATGGCCCGGAAGGGCCGGATCGAGGTCGGCGCCGACGCCGACCTGACGATCTTCGACCCCGGGACGGTCATCGACCGATCGACCTACACCGACGCCACGATCCCGGCGGCCGGGATCCCCTGGGTGGTGGTGAACGGCACCGTCGTCGTGGACGAGGGCGAGATCGTGGAGGGCGTCCGGCCGGGGACGGGGATTCGGGCGCCTGCGGCCGGCCCGGAGTAAGCGGACGCGGCGACCTTACCCGGGCCTGGCCGTTCGGCCCGGCTCCTCATCCTCCCGACATTCCCGGCCGCGCTGCCTGGGACCTTCGTGCTTTTCCCCGGGCACACCCCGTCGTCTCGGGCCTCTTCGCCCCATTCCACCTCACCGGAAGCACGAGTCTCTTGACAGTCCGTCCGCAGCGTATCACTGTATGGGTACAGTAATACAACAACCCGGCAGGTCCGGATGTTCGACGACATCGATCCTCGCAGCCCGACCCCTCTCTACGAGCAGATCGCCGCCCGGATCCGTCTGGCGGTGGCCGCCGAGGAGGTGGAGCCCGGGGACAGCCTTCCCTCGGTGCGGAAGCTGGCCGGGGAGCTCCGGGTCAACCCGGCCACCGTGGTCCAAGCGTACCGGGACCTGGAGGACGACGGCTTCGTGACCACGAAGCGGGGCGCGGGCACCTTCGTGAGCCGGGTCGAGCCGGAGAAGCGGGAGGAGGAGCGGGAGAGCCAGGCCCGGGCCCTGGTTCGGGAGCTGATCGCCGACGCCGCCCGGCTGGGAATCGGAATCACTGAGCTCGCGCAGGCGCTCCGCGACGAGCTGGGAGACAGACTCGATGACTGACGCCATCCGCCTCGAGTCCGTGGCGTACAGCCCCGGACCGTCCTTCGCCATCCGGGACCTGGGCCTCTCGGTTCCGGAGGGCGCCATCTACGGCTTCCTCGGCCCCAACGGCTCGGGCAAGACCACCACGATCCGGCTGCTGCTGGGGATGCTCGCCGCCGAGGCCGGCTCCATCGAGGTCCTCGGCCGCCCGGTGCCGGACGAGATCCCCCGGATCCTCCAGGCGGTCGGCTACGTGCCGGAGAGCTCCCACCTCTATCCGGCCCTGACCGTGGACGAGGCCCTGGCCTTCCACGGCGCATTCTACCCGACGTGGGACGCCGGGGCCGCCTCCGAGCTTCGCCGCCGGATGGGGCTGGAGGGGAGCACGCGGGTCGGGAGCATCTCGAAGGGGGAGCGGGGCAAGCTCCTGATCCTCCTCGCCCTGGCCCAGCGCCCGGAGCTCCTGGTGCTGGACGAGCCCACCGACGGGCTGGATCCGGTGGTCCGCCGGGACGTGCTCCGGGCGGTCCTCGACTACGTCTCGGAGACCGGCGCCACGGTCTTCATCTCCAGCCACCTGGTCCACGAGCTCGAGCGAATCTGCGACTGGGTGGG
>CAZMPV010000354.1:0-3460 GCA_964567985.1 uncultured Gemmatimonadaceae bacterium | reverse complement strand
CCCGACCTGAGCGTGGACGGGACCGTGGTGATCGAGCGGCTCGACGACGTGACCTACATGGGTCGTCCGGCCTACGGGCAGGCGAACTCCAGGGTCAGCGTCTTCCGGCTGGTCGAGGACGGCGAGGCGGCCGCGCGCACGACGGTCCGCCTCGGGCAGAGCTCGGTCAACGAGATCCAGGTCCTCGAGGGCCTCCAGCCCGGCGACGTCGTGATCCTCTCCGACATGTCCCAGTGGGACGGCTACGACCGGGTTCGCCTCCGGTGAGGCCAGAGCGAGCAGGAAACGCGGCACGAAGGGGCCGAAACCGCGCGACCCCGGGAGCCGTAGGGAGGAGTTGTGACGAGCGGGCGGCAACGATCGACCGGCTCGTCCCGTCCAACGAAGTGACCGACCGCGGAGCGCCCGGGGCAGAGGCCCCGGCCACACATCTCGAGCCAGGAGCGGAGGCACCATGTCCGGCAACGGCCATCCATTGATCCATCTCGACGGTCTGAGCAAGGTCTTCTACACCGAAGAGGTGGAGACCCACGCGCTCAGCGAAATCCGCCTGGACATCGAGAGCGGCGAGTTCGTCTCCATCGCCGGGCCCTCGGGGTGCGGCAAGACGACGCTGCTCTCGATCCTCGGGCTCCTGGATTCCCCCACGCGGGGGAAGTACGAGCTCGACAGCGAGCCGGTGGAGAACCTCTCGGCCTCCCAGCGGGCCAAGATCCGGAACCAGGCGATCGGATTCATCTTCCAGGCCTTCAACCTGATCGGCGACCTCACCGTCTACGAGAACGTCGAGCTCCCGCTGACGTAC
Source organism: uncultured Gemmatimonadaceae bacterium (assembly GCA_964567985.1). Lineage (GTDB taxonomy): Bacteria > Gemmatimonadota > Gemmatimonadetes > Longimicrobiales > Gaopeijiaceae > CAZMPV01. Next base: position 2,655 of record CAZMPV010000354.1, on the reverse strand, counting down.
CGGGGGATGCCGGGCTCGGAGCGCAAGGAGCGCGTCCAGGAGGCCCTGGAGCGGGTGGGGATGGCCCACCGGATGAACCACTACCCGTCCCAGCTCTCCGGAGGTCAGCAGCAGCGGGTGGCCGTGGCCCGGGCGATCGTGGGCCGGCCCCTGATCCTCCTGGCCGACGAGCCCACCGGAAACCTGGACTCGAAGAACGGGCAGGCCGTCATGGACCTCCTCACGGAGCTCCACGACGAGGGCGCCACGATCTGCATGGTGACCCACGATCCCCGCTACGCACACATCGCCGAGCGGACGGTTCATCTCTTCGACGGCCAGATCGTCGACGAGGAGGACGCCCGGCGGGCCCGGGAGCTCGAGGAGAGCGGCTTCGACCTGTAGCGGTCACCTGCGGGCCGGTCGGGGCGGGAGGCCGGACGCCGCGCCGGCCCCGCCCGCACGCCTCTCTCATCTGCGCCGCACGTGGACGTACTTCGACAGCAGCTCCGTTACGCCCTCCGGGGCCTGCGCTCGCGCCCCCTCTTCACTGCGGTGGCCGTGGTCTCCCTGGCGCTGGGCATCGCCGCCAACGCGTCGATCTTCAGCGTCGTCAACGCGCTCCTCCTCCGGCCCCTTCCCGGGATCGCCGACCAGGAGCGGGTGGTGGAGATCGGACGCGGCCGGAACGGCTCGGGCTTCGACACCTTCGCCTACCCCGACTTCCAGGATCTGAGGGCCGCAGGCGGGCCCCTGGTCGAGGTGGCGGCCTGGGACTTCGTTTCCATGGGGCTCAGCCGGGGCGGCGCCGGACGCCGGGTCATGGGGATGTTCGTCTCGGCGAACTACTTCGACGTCCTCGGGGTCAGCCCGGCCCACGGACGCTTCTTCGTGCCCGGGGAGGACGAGGGCCTCGGGCAGCACCCGGTGGCGGTGGTCAGCCACGGCTTCTGGCAGGAGCGACTGGGCGGCGACCCGGAGGCGGTGGGGAGCACGATCCGTCTCAACCGGGAACCCTTCACGGTGGTCGGGGTGGCGCCCCCGGAGTTCCGGGGCCACACGACCGGGGTCGCGCCCCGGGTGTGGGTCCCGATCATGCAGGTCACCTCCCTCGGTTACTCGGAGGAGATCTTCGAGCAGCGGGGCTCCAACTGGTTCTTCGTCGTCGGACGCCTGGCCCCGGGCGCCACGGTGGGCGAGGCCCGGGCCCAGGTCCGGACGGTCTTCCAGCGGCTGGCCGAGGAGTACCCGGAGACGAATGCCCGGCGGACCGGCCACGTCGAGCCCCTGGGCGCGGTCCCGGCCGCCGGCCGGGGGCCGGTGAAGGCGTTCCTCGGGCTGCTGACGGGCTTCGCCCTCCTGATCCTCCTGATCACCTGCGCGAACGTGGCCGGGATGCTCGCCGCCCGGGGCGCGAGTCGGGCCAAGGAGGTGGCGGTACGGATGAGCCTGGGCGCCGGCCGCCGGCGGGTGGTGGGCCAGTTCCTGGTCGAGGCGCTCGTGCTCTTCGGCCTGGGCGGGGGGGCGGGCGTGCTCCTGGCCGTCTGGCTCCTGGACGCCGTCTCCCTGGCGTCGCTCCCGGTGCCCGTCTCCCTGGAGCTGGACCTCTCCCTCGACGCCCGCGTCGTCGGCTACACGCTCCTGGTCACGGGTGCCACGGGGGTGGTCTTCGGGCTTCTTCCCGCCCTCCGCTCGACCCGGGTGGACGTGGCGGGGAGCCTGAAGCACGAGAGCCCCGGCGCCACCGCCCGCTCCGGCCTCCGCCGGGTCCTGGTGATGGGGCAGGTGGCCCTGAGCCTGGGGCTTCTCGCGGCCGGCGGCCTCTTCGTCCGCTCCCTGGACCGGGCCTCCCGGGTCGAGACCGGGTTCGACGCGGCCGACGCCTACGCGACGTCGCTCGACCTGACCCTGGAGGGGATCGAGGACGAGGCCGAGGGCCGCGCGTTCTACGACGGGCTGCTGGCGCGGATCCGCTCGCTTTCGTGGGTGGAGGCGGCGGGCCTCTCCGTCGACCTGCCCCTGGATATGGGCCGCCACAGCACCGCCGTCTACCTCGAGGGTGGGGCGGACCCGGAGCGGGCGCGGGTGGACGTGGACTTCAACGTCGTCACCCCCGGCTACTTCGAGGCTCTCGACATCCCGCTCCGGCGGGGACGCCTCTTCCGTGAAGGCGATCGGGAGGACGCCGAGCCGGTCGCCGTGGTCAGCCGGACGCTCGTGGAGCGGATCTGGCCCGGGGAGGACCCCCTGGGTCGCCGCTTCCGCTTCGGCACGCCCGACGCGGAGCTCGTGACCGTGGTCGGCGTGGTGGACGACGTGAAGAACCAGTTCCTGACCGAGTCGGCCGCGCCCTTCGTCTACGTGCCCTTCGGCCAGCGCTATCGGTCCACCACGCAGCTCGTGGTCCGGACGCGCGGGAATGCGGGGACGGCTCCCGACGCCCTTCGCCGGGCGCTGCTGGAATACGACCCCGGGCTCTCCCTGGCGCCCGTCATCTCCCTGGAGCGTTCGACCCGCCTCGGGATCCTGCCCCAGCGCGTCGGCGCCTGGGTGACCGGCTCCCTCGGGCTCCTCGCCCTGATCCTCTCCGGACTCGGCATCTACGGGATCGTCGCCTTCGGCGTGGCCCGGCGCACCCGGGAGTTCGGCGTGCGGATGGCCCTGGGGGCGGCGGCC
>CAZMPV010000353.1:0-3461 GCA_964567985.1 uncultured Gemmatimonadaceae bacterium | reverse complement strand
GGCGAGAGCGCCGCGGCGATGTTCGTCCCCTCGGTCAGGACGACCTCCCGGGTCGTCGTCTCCGGGCCGTCTACGCCCGGGCCGCCGGTCGCCTGGGCGGCCGCTTCCCCGGACCCCGCGAGGATCCCCGGGCCGACGAAGAGGAACGCGGCGACCACACCGGGCCACGCGTCCCCGATTCTTCTCCGACCGCCGTCGCTCATCCCCGCTCCTCTGCAGATCCGCGCCTCTCCCGCGAGCGGCAACTTGCCGGCCGCAGGGGCTCGCGGGCAAGCGGCTCGGTGTGTCGGAACGTGACCACCGGGCGTCGGGTCCTTACCATTGCCGGTGCCGCCCCGCCGAGGCGCGGCCGCGGGCCGCCGGAACGCGACCCGGCCGCCCCCTCCGCTCCTCCAGCACCCGATCCGATCGTGACACTCAGCCGCAGACACTTTCTCCGGACCGCCGGCGCCGTCTCCCTGGGCTTCGCCGGGCTGCACCAGCTCTTCGCCTGCCGGGAGGCCAGCTCCCGGGGCGGGCCCGTGGCGGTGGACGGGTTCGGTCCCCTGGTGCCGGACCCCGACGGCCTCCTGGAGCTGCCCGAGGGCTTCACGTACACGGTCTTCTCCCGGGGCGGCGCGGAGATGGACGACGGGCTCCTGGTCCCGGCGCTCCACGACGGGATGGCCACCTTCCCGGGCCCTCGGGGCCTGACGCTCCTGGTCCGGAACCACGAGGTGAACGCCGGCGACGGGCCCGAGGACGGCCCCTTCGGTCCCGGAAACGAGCGCCTGGAGGGCTTCAATCCCGACTTCTTCTTCGACGGGGGCCACCCGGGGCACGACGGGGGGCTGCGGCCCGCCCTGGGCGGGACGACGACGCTCCTCTTCGACACCGAGCGCCAGGAGCTGGTCGGCCATCGCCTGAGCCTGACCGGCACGCTCCGGAACTGTGCCGGAGGTCCGACGCCCTGGGGAAGCTGGATCACCTGCGAGGAGTCGGTCCAACCGGCGAACGACCGCTTCACGGTCGCCCACGGCTACAACTTCGAGGTTCCGGCGGTCTTTCCGCCCCGGAGGTCGCGGCCGGTCCCCCTCCGGGAGATGGGCCGCTTCAACCACGAGGCCGTGGCCGTGCACCCGGAGAGCGGCATCGTCTACCAGACCGAGGACCGCTCCGACGGGCTCCTCTACCGCTTCCTCCCGGACCGGCCCGGCGACCTGGCCGCGGGCGGACGCCTCCAGGCTCTGGCGGTCCGGGGCGAGCCGGGCCTCGACACCCGGAACTGGGGCCTCTTCTCGACGGCCGTGGAGCCGGGCGCGACGCTGGAGGTCGAGTGGCTCGACCTGGAGAACGTCGCCGCGCCGGACGACGGCCTCCGCCACCGGGGACATGACGCGGGGGCCGCCAGATTCGCCCGGGGCGAGGGCATGTGGTACGGCGAGGGGGCGGTATTCTTCGCCTGCACCAACGGCGGGCCCGCGGAGAAGGGGCAGATCTGGAAGTACGCGCCCAGCCCCCGGGAGGGCCGGCCCGGCGAGCGGTCGGAGCCGGCCACCCTGGAGCTCTTCGTCGAGGCCGACGCCGGCGCCATCCTCGAGAACGCCGACAACCTCACGGTCTCGCCCTGGGGCGACCTGATCGTCTGCGAGGACGGCACCGGCGACGACTACCTGGTCGGCGTGACGCCCGAGGGCGAGCTCTACCGCTTCGGTCACAACGTCCGCGATACCGGCGAGCTGGCCGGCGCGTGCTTCTCGCCCGACGGCTCGACCCTCTTCGTGAACGTCCAGTCCCAGTCCCTGACCGTGGCGATCACCGGCCCGTGGGACCGGCGGACCCGGAGCTCCTGAAGCGGGGTACCTGACCCCGGGCGCTGGCGCATCGAGGCGGTCCCGGCTAATTGTACGCTCCCGGGTCGCCCATCCCGCCCGCAGCGCCCGGTCACGGAGAGCCTCCGCATCAACCCAGAGGAACCACGATGGATCGCAGCCACCTCCTCCCTTCCCTCGCCCTCGCCCTGGCGGGGACGCTCGCCCTTCCCGGCGGCGCCCTCTCCCAGGACGGGGCCGACTTCGTCCGCCAGCACATCGAGGACCACCGGAGCCAGTACGCCGACGTCGCCCACCAGATCTGGGACCTGGCCGAGGTCGGCTACCAGGAGGACGAGACTTCCCGGCTCCTCCAGCGGCAGCTCGCCGACGCCGGCTTCGAGGTCGAGACCGGCGTGGCCGACATGCCCACCGCCTTCGTGGCCGAGTGGGGCAGCGGCGGGCCGGTGATCGGGATCCTGGCCGAGATGGACGCGCTGCCCGGCATCACCAACGCCGCCGTGCCCGAGCGCCAGCCCCTGGACGAGCGGGCCGGCCACGCCTGCGGCCACCACCTCTTCGGGGCAGGCTCGACCGCGGCCGCCATCGCCGTGAAGGCCTGGCTCCAGGAGACGGGCCGAGAGGGGACGATCCGTCTCTACGGGACGCCGGCCGAGGAGGGCGGCGCCGGGAAGGTCTACATGGTCCGGGCCGGCCTCCTGGACGACCTGGACGTGGCGATCCACTGGCATCCGGGAGACGAGAACGAGGCGACGCCCGGCCGGTCCCTGGCCAACAAGTCGGCCAAGTTCCGGTTCACCGGCGTCTCCTCCCACGCCGCCGGGGCCCCGGAGCGGGGCCGGTCGGCCCTCGACGGCGTCGAGGCGATGAACTACATGGTCAACATGCTCCGGGAGCACGTCCCCGAGGACACCCGCATCCACTACGTGATCACCGCGGGCGGGGGCGCCCCGAACGTGGTGCCGGACTTCGCCGAGGTCTACTACTACGTCCGGCACCCGGACCCCGAGACGGACATGGAGATCTTCGACCGGGTGGTGAAGGCCGCCGAGGCCGCCGCACAGGGGACCGAGACCGAGATGGAGTACGAGGTCATTCACGGGCTCTACCCGGTCCTGCCGAACGTCACCCTCCAGCGGGTGATGTACGAGAACCTCCAGCGGGTGGGCGGCGTGGAGTACGACGCCCAGGAGCGCACCTTCGCCGAGTCGATCCGGACCACGCTGGGCGACGACGCCCCCCCGATCGGCCAGGCCGCCCAGGTCCAGCCCTTCGGTGAGATCCAGGAGGGCAGCGGCTCCACCGACGTGGGCGACGTGAGCTGGCAGGTGCCCACGGTCGGCCTCTCGACGGCGACCTGGGTGCCGGGCACCTCGGCCCACTCCTGGCAGGCGGTGGCCGCCGGCGGGACGAGCATCGGCCACAAGGGGATGATCAATGCCGCCAAGACGATGGCGATGACGGCGGTCGACCTCTACACCAGCCCCGGGACGATCGCCGAGGCCACCGAGGAGTGGCAGGGCCGGATCCCCGCCGACTTCGCCTACGAGCCGCTGCTGGGCGACCGGCCCCCGCCCCTGGACTACCGGGAGAACCCGACGAGCGGAAACTGACGGACGGAGGCCGGCCCGGCCGGGCTCAGGCCTCGTC
>CAZMPV010000352.1:0-3462 GCA_964567985.1 uncultured Gemmatimonadaceae bacterium | reverse complement strand
CCAGCTCCGGGTCGTCCCACCGGATCCCCCGGTCGAGCTGCGGCGCGTACTCGGCCGTGACCCCGTAGGCGACCTCGGCCTCGGCGGAGAGGACGCAGTAGCCGTGGGCGAAGCCCGGTGGCACCCAGAGGAGGTCGCACTCCCCGGCGTCCAGGGTCACGCCGACCCACTCGCCCCGGTGGGCGGAGCCCCGACGCAGGTCCACGGCCACGTCGAAGATCCTCCCCCGGACCGCCCGCACGAGCTTTCCCTGGGCGGCGGGGGGAAGCTGGTAGTGGAGTCCCCGGAGCACCCCCTGCCGGGAGCGGGCGGTGTTGTGCTGCACCAGGTCGACGTCGATGCCGGCCTCGGCGAAGGCGCTCCGCCGATAGGTCTCCGCGAAGAAGCCCCGGTCGTCCTCGTGGCGGGTCGGGCGGACCCGGACGACATCGGGGATCCGGGTGGGATGGAAGGTGAAGCTCACGGGCCGGGCTCAGCTCGCGGCGCGGTCCAGGGCGACCTGGAAGATCGCGTCGAGCCGCTCGAGGCGCCGGGCCTCTTCCCGGAGCTTGAGGAGCGAGTGCTGCCAGGCGGGCTCGATCTCCACGGTCCGGGCCAGACGGAAGGAGAGCTCGTCGTCCACGTCGAGGCTCGGCATCTCCTCGCCGTCCTCCCGGAGGGCGTCGACCACCGCCCGGAAGAGCTCCAGGGACTCCCGCCGCCGGGCCACGAGCTGGCCCGGGTCCGCCGGCTTCCGGTCCGGGAAGTCCTCGACCAGGGCCTCGAAGTACGGCGTGTCGGATTCCAGACCGTCGTTGATGCGGAAGCGCTCGCAGCCCCGGACCAGGATCATCGACCGCCCGTCGGGAAGGGGCCGATGGTCCTCGATCCGGGCCACGGTGCCGACCCGCCCGGGCTCGTTCAGGAAGGGACCCGACTCGTCCCAGTCGTGGAAGAGGAGCCCGAAGGTACGGTCGTGTTCCAGGCACCGGGCGATCATCTCCCGGTAGCGCGGCTCGAAGATGTGCAGGGGCATCCGTGCCGCGGGAAAGAGGACGACCGGCAGCGGGAAGAGGGGAAGGCGTCGACGGTCCATGGCCGCCTCGGACACGCTCCTGGATACCTCCGGGGGTGGGTCGGGCACGGGCTTCTCATCGCAGAGTAACCCCTGGGCCGGCGGGAAGTTCAGCCCGGCGCCCGGTCGCCCGGCCGCGCGGTTCTCAGGACCTAGGGCGCGGCATTCAGAAGTCCAGGACCGAATCGTCGACGTCGCTGGGGTCGTCTACCCGTCCCATGACCTTTCGCTGCTCCTCGGTGATCTCCTGCCGTCCCCGGAAGCCGGCGTCCACTTCGTGCCACTCCCGGACTTCGGACTCGCCCTGCTTCCAGCAGAGATAGACCCAGCGGCCGTCGAAGGTCGTGGGGAAGTCCAGCAGGCCGTGCTCGAGACCGCCGGCCGGGAAGCGGATGCCCCGGTCCAGGATCTCGTCCCGGATCATCTCCTCCATCTCCTCGACGAGCTCCCGGATCCGCTTCCTCCGGCGGATGAACTCCTCGTGGTCGGGGTTGTCCGGCTCGAGGAGCTTGGAGCCCCAGAGGGCGTCCAGGAGCTGGAGCTTCTCGCTCTGCTCCTCCATCTCCTCCCGCCGCTTTCCCACGGCGGACAGGACCTCCTCCATGAGGGGGATCAGAGCGTTCGCCTCCTCGACCGTGAAGGCGCGGTACTCGGTCATCGCCCTACGCCCGGAGAGAGAGCCTCTCGCCCCGCTGGTCCCCACCCCTGCCCGCGCCCCCCGTCACTCTTCCTCCCCGGGATCGTAGAGGGCGGCCGCCCGATCCGCCGAGAGGACGATCCCCCGGATCATGGCCGAGCTGAAGCCCCGGCTCTCCATCTCGTTCAGCCCCGCGATCGTGCAGCCGCGAGGCGTGGTGACCTTGTCGATCTCCGTCTCCGGGTGACTCCCGTGGGCCAGGACCAGGTCGGCGGCCCCCTTCGCCGTCTGGGCCGCCATGCGGACGGCCTCCTCGGCGTGGAATCCGATCTCGACCCCGCCCTGTGCCGCAGCCCGGATCGAGCGGAGGAAGAAGGCGACGCCGCAGGCGCAGAGCGCCGTCGCCGGCACCATGAGCTCCTCGTCGATCACCACGCACGTCCCGACGGTGTCGAAGACCGTCCGGGCCGCCGTCACTCCCGGTCCGGACGGCCGGTCGGACGCCAGGCACGTCATGGACTCCTGGATGGCCACCCCGAGGTTCGGCATGGCCCGCACCACCTCGATCTCGTCGCCCACGTGCGTCCGGATGGCGTCGATGCCCGCGCCCGAGACGGTGGAGACCAGCATCTGGCTCTCCGCATCCAGGACAGGGGCGATCTCCTCGAGGATCGGGTCGAGCTGCTGGGGCTGGACGGCGACGACCACCACGTCCGCGCCCCGGGCCGCGGCCCGATTGTCGGAGAGGGTCCGGACGCCCTCCTTCGCCAGGGACTCCAGGAGATCCACCCGGCGCCGCGTGACGGCGATCTTCTCGGCGGCGAAGTGCCGGGAGTCGAGGAGCCCCCGGACGATGGCGGTGCCCAGGTTCCCGGCCCCCAGGATCGTGACGCTCTCGGGCTGAGACACGCTCATGGTCCTCGTCGGCTCGATGGATGGGGTGGCGAAACCGTTCGGAAGCTCACGACACGGGCCTTCCTCTTCAAGGGCGAACGCCCCCGTCAGCCCGCCGACCCCCCCGCCCGCTCCAGCCGCTCGACGATCCGATCGTGGCCCCTCTGTCGGGCCATCTCGACCGGGGAGCGGCCGTCGTCGCTCAGGGGGGTCGAGGCGGCCCCGTGCTCGAGGAGGAGGTCGACGAGCCTCTCGTTCCCGTGCTGGGCAGCCTGGTGGAGAGGCGTCCAGCCCCCGGCCTGGGTCGCGTCGGGGTCGGCGCCCCGGCGGAGGAGGGCGCGGCAGATGTCCAGGGCCGCCTCGGGGTCCCGGCACGCCGCGCCGCTGTGGAGCGGCGTGACCCTCATCGCGTTCCGGGACGAGACGTCCGGATCCGCCCCCGCCTCGAGGAGGACCTCCACGACCTCCGGGTGGCCGAAGAACGCCGCCAGGCCCAGGGGCCGGAATCCGTCGGGAGAGGTCTGGTGGGCCCGGGCGGGCTCCTCCCGGAGGAGCTCCAGGACCCGGGCGACGTCGCCCCGGGCCGCGGCCTCGAAGACGTCCACCGTGGTCCGGCGCTCCGAGAGGAGGTTCACCAGGTGATGGTGCCCGTGGTAGATCGCCACGAGGAGCCCCGTCCGGCCCTCTTCGTCGGTGACGTCCGCCAGATCCGGTGCCCGCTCCAGCAGCTCCCGGGTCGCCGCGAGGTCGCCGTCGGCGACAGCCGCGAAGAACGCCTCCTTCGACGGGGCGTCGCTCACCAGTCTCCCCGGGCCCGAGCGATCACCAGGACCATGCCGGCGAGGAGCACCGCCCGGAGGACGATGGCCAGGGCGGT
>CAZMPV010000351.1:0-3465 GCA_964567985.1 uncultured Gemmatimonadaceae bacterium | reverse complement strand
GGGCTGGGCCTCCCGGAGGCGGCCCGGGATCTCCGCCAGGACCTCGGGCCGCACCCGGAGCCCTTCCAGGGAGAGGGGCTCGCACCCCCGGATCTCCACCGCCTCCAGGGAGGCCTTTCCGCAGACGCCGCAGCTCGAGGTGGTGTAGAAGTTCCGGTCCAGGAGCGAGGGATCGAAGCGGGCGAAGGGCCGGAGCCGGACGGTGAGCACGTTGTACTGCTGCTCGCTCCCGTCGGCGCAGTAGGAGATCTCGCCGATCGCCGTTCGCTCGTGGACGAGCCCCTCGGCGTGGAGGAAGCCGGCCGCGAGCTCGAAGTCGTCGCCCGGAGTGCGCATGGTCACCGAGACCCTGTCGACCGCGGGTCCCTCCTCCCCCGCGTAGGCGATCCGGATCTCCAGGGGCTCTTCGGCCGTGACCTCGTCGGTGACGGTCTCGTCGGACTCGCGGTCCCCGGGGCCGAAGCGCCGGACCTCGACCTCCTCGGTGGGGCGTCCCGGCCGGAGCATGCCGCGTACCTCAGTCCGCCGCGGCGCCGGGGGGGCCCGGCTCGCGTCCCGCCCGTGAGCTCCCGGCGCCGTCGTCCACCGGGAGCACCTCCACCCGGGTCGTGTAGTCCGGGATCCCGCTCGACGGCTCCCGGACGCCCCGGGGGATCAGGGCGTTGCCCTCGGGCCAGTGGACCTGGACGCAGCCCTCCTTCATGTCGGCCAACCGGACCCGGCCCCGGAGCTCCCCGGCCCCGGAGCGGAGGCGCACCGGGTCGCCCTCGGAGAGGCCGAAGCGCCGGGCGTCGGCGGCGGCCATCAGGACCGAATCCCGGCCGGCACCGGTCAGGGGATCGGTCTCGGCCTGGACCATGGAGTTGAACTGCTTGCCCCGGCGGGTGCTCAGGTGGAGCCAGCCCGGCGGCAGCTCCTCGTCCGGGGGCGAGACCGCGACGAAGCGGGCCCGGCCGTCCTCGGTGGCGAACTCGCCTCCCTCGCAGAGCCGGGGTCCGCCCCACTGGATCTGGTCGCCGGCCTCCGAGAGCTCCTGGATGCCTTCGTAGAAGGGCACGGCCCGGGCGATCTCCTCCCGGATCTCGTCGGCCGACGCGAAGCGGATCCGGTCGGCGGCGTCGGGCCGGACCCGGGCCGCCACCTCGGTGACCACCTCCCACTCGCTCCGGGCCTCGCCGATCCGTCGTCCCGGGATCTCGGGGCTGAAGTAGATCCGCCGCTCGGTCGTGGTCTCGGTGCCGCCCCCGGGCTGCTCGTAGCGGGTCGTGGCCGGCAGGAGGATCACCTCGTCGGCCGGCTCGACGAACATCTGGTGGGTCGGGACGATGTCCTGGTGGACGCGGAGCGGCACCCGCTCCAGCGCCTCCCTGCAGTACGCGGGGTCCGGCAGCGTCGAGAGGTAGTCGCCCCCGATCGCCCAGAGGGCGTCGATCCCGCCGTCGTGGGCCCGCTCCACGGTCTCCACCGCCGAGAGCCCGGGCCAGGAGGGGACCGCAAAGCCCCAGAGGTCGGCGAAGCGGCGGGCGCCTTCTTCGTCCACGGGCACGCCGCCGGGGAACTTCCACGGGACCGCGCCCACCTCGGCGCCGCCCTGGACCCCCGAGTGGCCCCGGATCGGCATGAGCCCGCACTTCTCCCGGCCGACGAAGCCCCGGGCCAGGGCCAGGTTCACGATCGACTGGACGTTGTCGGCGCCGTAGCGGTGCTGGGTGATCCCCATGCTCCAGACCAAGACCGCGCTCTCGGCCTCGGCCACCAGGCGGGCCAGCTCGAGCATCCGGTTCCGGGAGACCCCGCTCGCCTCCTCCAGCTCGCTCCACGACTCGGACTCCAGCTCCCGCCGAACTTCGTCGAAGCTCCGGGTGTGAGCCTCGACGAATGCGTCGTCCGTCCAGCCCCGCTCGACGCAGTGCTTGAGGACACCGTTCAGGAAGGCCACGTCGCCGCCCTGGCGGATCTGGAAGAAGTGGTCGGTGAGCTTCGTGCCGAAGAGGGCGCTGTCCAGGATCGACGGGATCCAGTAGCGGTCCAGGCCCGGCTCCCGGTAGGGGTTCACCATGACGACCTCGGCGCCCCGCTCCTTCGCCTCGTAGACGTACTTCGTCGCCACGGGCTGGTTGTTGGGCATGTCGGTGCCGATGAAGACCAGGAGGTCCGAGCCGATCCAGTCCGAGTAGGAGCAGGTGGAGGCGGCCACCCCCAGGGAGCGCCCCATCGTCGTGGTGCTCGGCGCGTGGCAGATCCGGGCCGAGTTGTCCACGTTGTTGCTGCCCAGGAAGCGGGACGCCTTCTGGGTGGCGTAGTAGACTTCGTTGGTGATGCCCCGGGAGGTCAGGTAGAAGGCCATCCGGTCCGGCTCGACGTCCCGGAGCCGCCCGGCCAGGCGGTCCAGGGCGTCGTCCCAGGAGATCCGCCGGAAGCCGGCCTCGCCCCGGCGCCGGACCATGGGAAAGGGGAGCCGGCCCAGCTCCCGGAGCTCGGCGGCCGACAGCGCCTCCAGGTCGGAGACGTCGGCGAGCACCTCCGGATCCAGCGGACCCATGGTGTTCAGGCGCAGGAGCTCGAGGCGGATGTTGCAGAGGTGCACGCCGTCGATGGTGTGATCCCGCATCCCCGTGGTGCCGAGGGCGCAGCCGTCGCAGACGCCCTGGTCGAGAATGCGCCAGGCGTAGCCGAGCTCGTCCCGGTTCTCCCAGGCGGTCCGGAGCATGTCCCGGTAGTGGTGGGGCTTCTCTTCGCCCAGCCCGAAGGGCCGGAGTGAGACCCAGAAGGACGGATTCCAGCCGAAGTCCATCATGGCACGCCTCCGGGGCGGGAGGGGGATCGTCGGTCAAGGTCCGAAGCCCCCCCGTCGCCGTCAAGTCGCCGCACCGACCTCAACACGGGAAGGGCCCCGGGTGTCCTTCGAATGAGCACGTTGTCCGAATCGCTCGGGAGCGGACCGGCCCCGCACCGGAGCATCCGGTCCCACCCGTTTCCACCCAGAATGGAGAAGGCGATGAAGAGCCTCGCCACGTTTCTCGCGACGCTGCTCCTCCTGCCCCTGGCAGGAGCGCACGCCGAATCGCAGCCCGCCCCGGTCCCGACGACCGGGCCCGACGACGCCCCGGTCCCGGTCCAGATCCGGGAGTGGGAGGTCCCGTGGGAGAACACCCGTCCCCGGGATCCGTACACCGCCCCCGACGGCCGGGTCTGGTTCGTCGGCCAGCGCGGCGACTACGTCGCCGTCCTCGACCCCTCCAGCGGCGACTTCCGGCGCTACGACCTTGAAGACGGCACCGGCCCGCACAACCTGATCGTGGACGGGAGCGGAACCGTCTGGTACGCCGGCAACCGGGCCGCCCACATCGGGAAGCTCGACCCCGAGACCGGCGACATCCACAAGATCCCCATGCCGGACCCCGACGCCAGGGATCCCCACACCCTGGTCTTCGACGTGGACGGCGACATCTGGTTCACCCTCCA
>CAZMPV010000350.1:0-3486 GCA_964567985.1 uncultured Gemmatimonadaceae bacterium | reverse complement strand
CTCCTGAGCGACTTCGTGACGTGGCACGTCTCCGGGGGGCGCCCCCTGGACTCCTTCCGCATACTCCAGGACCTGCTGGAAGCGGACGGGAAGGGGTAGCCCCGCCGCCACCGGTGAAGCCGGCGGCGTCCGGCCGGACCCCGATGCAACCATTCGGGGGCGTATCACGTCACAGCATGTGAGGGACGGCGGGGGAGGGATCTCTCGCTTGACCCCGGTCTCAGGCGCTCATACTATGAGCTTGAGGCAGGTAGAATCCAGAACTTCGTGAGCCCGGGAGGGCTATCGTTTCACTGCTACTGCACAGACAATCTGTGCGGAGGCCCGGATGAGACGCAGCATCTGCGTCTTGGCCGTCCTCCTCTCCTTCCTCGGCCTCGCGCCGCCCATCGGCGCGCAGGAGCCGGGTCAGCAGAGGCCGTCGGACCGACAGGAGAGCGGCTTCCAGCTGGAGCAGAACTACCCGAACCCCTTCAACCCCGAGACGAAGATTCCCTTCGTCCTCGAGGACGAGCTGTTCGACGAGGGGCGTCCGGTCGTCGTATCCCTGCGTATCTACAACGTCCTCCAGCAGTTCGTCGCCTCGCCCACCGCCCTGGGCCACCCCCGGGGAGACGGCACGCCCGTCGTCGAGCTGGAGTATCCGACTCCCGGCCACTACGAGGCCTACTGGGACGGGACGGACCGGTCCGGCCGCCAGGTGGCGTCCGGGGTCTACTTCGTCCAGCTCGTGGTGAACGGGGAGAGCCAGGTCCGCAAGATGTTCGTCACCAAGTAGGGCGCGGACCCTTCCTCCACCCTCCGTCCCCGTCCGGGGACGTCAGCTCAGGATGTAGATGAAGCGCCCGCAGCTCTCGCAGGTGTGGATCTCTTCGTTGGGGTCGGTGTCCCGGGCCCGGGCCGTGGGGATCGAGACGAAGCAGCCGTAGCAGACCCCGTTGATCACCGGGGCGACCACCTTCTCCATCGACCCCTTCACGCGCCGGTAGCGGCGCTTCACGTCGGTCTCGAGCTCGTCCTCGAGCTCGTCGATCTTCTCGGCCATCTCCTCGAGGGCCTCGCCGATGTCGATGTTGAAGTGCTCGGCCTCGACCTCTTCCGCCTTCGGCTCTTCCTGGAGCTCCCGGTACTGGCTACGCAGGTCCTGGAGCTCGAGGAGGAGCGACAGTTGGGGATGCATCGTCGTTGTTCGCCTCACGTTGTCGGCGTGAACGTCGTCGTCACGGAGCCTTGTCTTCGAGCAGGTCCAGGAATGCCTCGCTGGACTCGATCTCCCGGAGCCGCTCCGGAACGTCCGGGTCCTTGGCGAACTGCGCGATCTTCCCCAGGACGGGGAGGTACTGGTTCGACACCTCCAGGGGGGGAGCCACGATCAGAAAGAAGTTGTGGACCGGCTCCCCGTCGATGGCCTTGAAGTCGACGCCGCCCGGCTTCCGCCCGTAGGCGAGGCGCAGGCGGTTCACCACCAGCGAGCGGCAGTGGGGGATGGCGATCCCCTTTCCGATGCCGGTGGAGCCCAGGTTCTCCCGCCGCTTCAGCGTCTTGAAGAGGATGGCCTCGGACTTCTCGTCCAGATCCAGCAGGCCGATGAGCTCTTTGAGGATTTCGTCTTTCGTATCACCATCTATCTCGAGATCCACGGCGTCGGCCGTGAACAGTTCGCGCAGCTTCATCCCTTCGCCTCCGGCGCCAGGGTCGTGTTGAGATGGGGCGTCATCGCAGATGTTCGGATACAGATCGGTAAGATATCCGAGCACCTTTCCGTGTCAAAGCCGGGCCGCCACGGCTGAAACCCGGGACCTCGCTTCCCGGGGCGCCGCCCCGGGCGATCCGCCTCCTTCATACCCGGGGACCGGCGTGATAGTTTGTCGACCATGAGCGACGATCTCTTCGGACGGCTCGAATCCGGACCCACGCTCCTCTACCTGGCGCCCCAGGCCGGCGTGAGCGAATCCCCCTTCCGGCGCCTGTGTCGCCGATTCGGGGCCGACGTGGTGGTGAGCGAGTTCGTCAGCGCCCAGGGGGTGGTGCGGAATCCGGACCGGAGTCACCGCTACCTCCGCTTCGACGACGCCGAGCGGCCCATCGGGGTGCAGATCTTCGGCGCCGAGCCCGGGATGATGGCCGACGCGGCGGCCTACGTCACGGAGACCTACGGGCCGGACTTCATCGACATCAACTTCGGCTGCCCGGTCAAGAAGGTGGTGAAGCGGAACGGCGGCTCGGGGTGCCTCCGGGACCTGGCGCTGGTGGGGCGGATCGTCCGGGCCGTGGACGACGCCACGCCCCTGCCGGTGACCGCCAAGATCCGGAGCGGCTTCGACGAGGAGACCCGGAATCCCGTCCGCATCGGCCTCGTCTGCCGGGACGCCGGGGCCCGGGCCGTCTGCCTCCACCCCCGGACCCGGGAGGAGATGTACTCCGGCACCTCCCGGTGGGAGGAGATCGCCGCGCTGGTCGAGGCGCTGGAGGTGCCCGTCATCGGCAACGGAGACGTCCGGAGCGGGGAAGACGCCCGCCGCATGCGGGACGAGACCGGCTGCCGTGGCGTCATGATCGCCCGGGGCTCCCACGGCGCGCCGTGGCTCTTCGAGCAGGCCCGTGCGGCCCTCGACGGGCGGCCGGTGCCCGACGAGCCGGACGTCGAGACCCGCTTCCGGATCTGCCTCGAGCACGCCCGGAACTCCATCGCCTTCGGCGACGACGACCCCGGGAAGCGGGCCCTCGAGTTCCGCAAGCACCTGGGATGGTACACGAAGGGGCTGCCGGACGGCCGGGCCCTGCGGCAGGAGCTCTTCCAGGTCACCAGCCTGGAGGAGATCGAGGAGCGGATCGAGGGGTACCTGGAAGAACACCGCGCCCGGGCGGCGTGATGGCCCGAAACCCTTGAACCTTCCCGGGGGTTTCGGGTATGTTTCGGTACGCTGATTGAAAATATGGGGGCGACACGGCTTCGACGTGTCTGGCGAACGTGGAGCTGCGTGCCGAGGTCCCGGTCGGCCTCGTAAAACAACCGGGAAACCTTCAAGTGCCAACAACAACATGGCGCTGGCTGCGTAACTAACCTTTCGTAGCCCGTCTCCTGATCTGCCTGCCCGAGGCGGGTCTTGAGGCGACGATAAGTCGGGCTGGCCACCGGGCGACGCTGTCGCGTCCGGGGCGAGAACCACAGGACAGCTAGCCGCTGGAAGGCCGGCCGCTGGCCGACCATGCGGCGAATCCCAATAGCGGCCTATGCACGTAGAGGCTCCGCCGGACCCATTCGCGGACGCGGGTTCGACTCCCGCCGCCTCCACTATCATGGCCCCAGGTCCCACACGGGATCTGGGGCCATTTTCGTTCGTCCCCATCCGGGAGTGCGGGCGGCGGGAGTCGAACCCGCAGGGGACAGCGCAACGCGCTGGACCGCGGGTTTGGTGCCGAGGAGCAAGGACGCCCGGGACGCACCGACCCGTCCACCGACGAGGGAAGGCCGCGGCGGCGCCA
>CAZMPV010000349.1:0-3488 GCA_964567985.1 uncultured Gemmatimonadaceae bacterium | reverse complement strand
TCATGGAGCAGAACGCCTGCTTCGGCTGCCACACCCTGGGCGACCGGGGCACCGAGCTCGCCCCCTCCTTCGACGACGTCGGCGCCCGGCGGGACGCCGAGTACATCCGGACCTCGATCGTCGATCCCATGGCCGACATCTCCGAGGGCTACGAGAACCTGGCGGGTACCATGCCGCCCAACTTCGGCGACATCCTGAGCGAGGATCAGCTCCAGACGCTGGTGGACTTCCTCGCGTCCCGGACCGGGGAAGGAGGAGGGGAGTAGGATGCCGAGCTTCCTGAAGCACCCCTTCGGTCAGGCGGTCACGGTCCTGGTCGTGGCCTACGCGCTCTTCGAGTGGGGGATCGCCTTCATCCCGCCGCTGTTCGGGATCAGCAGCGCCCCGGTGCCGAACTCGGTCCTGGTCCAGTACATGCTCACCGTGCTGGTGGGCGTCCTCCTCTGGGTCAGCGACAGCGAGGAGCGGTGGAAGCGCTTCAAGGCGCCGATGGTCCGGACGATGGTCGCGCCGGAGAGGAAGGTCCTCCGGGTGAGCCTCCTGGTGGCGGTTCCCCTCCTGGTCGGCTTCCTGGCCTACCAGCAGGTGAAGCCCTCGGTCGCGGCCCCGGTGAGCCTCCGCTCCATCCACCCGGCGCCCCCGAGTCAGATCCAGTTCCGTGACCGGACGATCCGGATCACCGGCCTGGAGAACCCGCTCCGCCACGAAGGCTCCATCGAGGAGCACTACGAGCGGGGCAAGGAGATCTACTACCGGAACTGCCTCGCCTGCCACGGCGACGCCCTGGACGCCGACGGCCACTACGCCCACGGCTTCAACCCCGCGCCCCTGAGCTTCCAGGACGGGGGGACGATCTCCCAGCTCACGGAGAGCTTCGTCTTCTGGCGGATCGCCAAGGGCGGGCCCGGCCTTCCCGTGGAGGGGACGCCGTGGAATTCGGCCATGCCGGCCTGGGAGGACTTCCTCACCGAGGACGAGATCTGGTCGGTGGTCATCTTCCTCTACGAGCAGACCGGGTGGACGCCCCGGACCTGGGAGGAAGCGGGCGAGGGCGAAGCCGAGGGAGGGCAGCAGTGATGCGCGGCCGCGCGACCTCCGCTCCGCCGGCGCTCGCCTCCGCCGCGACCTGCGCGAGCGCGTTCCTCGTGCTCCTGCTCGCCGGGGCCTGGACGCCGGCGCCGCTCTCCGGCCAGGACGGCCCCGACGGCGAGGCCCTCTACCAGCAGTGGTGCGCGGGCTGCCACGGCGTCGAGGGTACCGGCGACGGGCCCGCCGCCGAGTGGATGCTTCCCCGCCCCCGGGACTTCACCAAGGCCCTCTACCAGATCCGGTCCACGCCCAGCGGCCAGCTCCCCACCGACGAGGACATCCTCCGGGTCATCGACGAAGGCATGCCCGGCACGACCATGCCGGGCTGGGAGGAGACCCTGAGCCGTCGGGAGCGCCTCGCCCTGGTCGAGTACCTCAAGTCCTTCTCCCGCTTCTTCCAGGCCTCCGAGGCGCCCGACCCCATGGAGTTCGGCGACGCGCCGAGCGCCTCCGAGGAGCGGATCGCCGAGGGCGCCGAGATCTACGAGCGGGTGGAGTGCTATCGGTGCCACGGTGACGAGGGCCGGGGCGACGGGACCTCGGCCCCGACCCTGGAAGACGACGAGGCCCGTCCGATCCGGGCCGCCGACCTCACCGAGAACTGGCAGTTCAACGGGGGCAGCACGGTCGAGGAGATCTACCGGCGGATGCGCACCGGCCTGGACGGCACGCCCATGCCCTCCCAGTCGGACCTGATCAGCGGGGGCGTGATCACGGAGGAAGAGCTCTGGAGCCTGGCCCACTACGTCCGGAGCCTCTCTCCCGAGGAGTCCCCGCCGCCGGCCCGGGAGGTCGTCCAGGCCGAGCTCCTCGAGGAAGAGGCCCTGCCCGAGAGCGCGGACGCCGAGCGCTGGAACGACGTGGAGCGCTTCTGGATCCCGCTGGTCGGCCAGATCATCGTCGAGCAGCGCTGGTTCGACCCCCGGGTCGACGGGGTCTGGGTCCAGGCGCTCCACGACGGGAGCGAGCTCGCCCTCCGGCTGAGCTGGAGCGACCCGTCGGAGAGCCCGGACTCGGCGTGGATGGCCGAGTGGCAGCCCCGGGTGCTCCAGGCCATGGAGCCCACCGCCAGCCAGGGCGTCGAGTCCGGCCCCCGGCCCGACCGCATCGCCGTCCAGTTCCCCGTGGAGATCCCCGAGGGGAACGAGCGGCCCTACTTCCTCATGGGCGACGGCCGGACGCCGGTCTACCTCTGGTCGTGGACGAGCGACGACGGCGCCACCGAGGTCGAGGCCCGGGGGATGACGAACCAGTCGGCCCACGGCGACGCGACCCAGAACCTCACGGCCGACGCCACGTGGAGCGCCGGCCAGTGGCGAGTCATGATCCGCCGGCCGATCCAGGCCGCAGAGAACGCCAACGAGCTCGGCTTCCCCGTCGGCCAGCCGGTGCCCATGGCGCTCTTCGCCTGGGACGGGGACAACGGCGAGGAAGGGACCCGGGGAGCGATCAGCTCCTGGTACTTCCTCCACCTGGCCGAGCCGGCCTCCTCCACCGTCTTCGTGGCGCCGCTGGCCGCCATGGCCCTGACCGCCCTGCTGGGCGTGGGGGTCGTGGCCCGGGCCCAGAAGCGGGAGCGGGAGCTGGAGACGCAAGAGGAAGCGCCGGGGGCGGCCCCGCCTCCGGGACACGAAGATTGACGCGGGACAGGCACGGCCCCTCGATTCAAGTATGACGACCAACCCACGAGCCGACGCTCATCGAGAAGGAGGACCCATGTTCGAACGCATCGACCCGACCCGCCTGACCGCCCTGGCCCTGGTGGGCCTCTTCGCCGCCGGCTGCGGCGGCGGCGAGGGCGGGGGCGAAGCCGGCGGAGAGGCCGGCGGCGAGCAGGCCGCCCAGATGGAGAATCCGGTGGACGCGTCCACCGCTGGCGACATCAGCGGCACGGTGAACTTCGAGGGAACGGCGCCGGAGCCCGAGCCCATCGACATGAGCGCCGAGGCCACCTGCGCCGACATGCACGACAGCCAGCCCATGACCCAGCACGTGGTGGTGAACGAGAACGGCACGCTGTCGAACGTCTTCGTCTACGTGAAGGAAGGGCTCGGCGACCTCGAGTTCCCCACGCCGAGCGAGAGCGTGGAGATCGACCAGCAGGGCTGCCGCTACACGCCGCACGTCCTGGGGCTGCAGACGAACCAGACCCTGACGATCCGCAACTCGGACGGGATCCTGCACAACATCAACGCCCAGCCCACCGAGAACCGGGGCTTCAACATCAGCCAGCCGGTGGACATGACCTCGGAGCGGACCTTCCCGATCCAGGAGGTCATGATCCCGGTGCGCTGCGACGTCCACGGCTGGATGAACGCCTACCTCGGCGTGATGTCGCATCCGTTCTACGCGGTGACGGGCTCGGAGGGAAGCTTCGACCTGAGCACGCTGCCGCCGGG
>CAZMPV010000348.1:0-3500 GCA_964567985.1 uncultured Gemmatimonadaceae bacterium | reverse complement strand
TGGGGCGGGGGGAGATGGTGTAGGGCAGCAGAGCGGGATGAGCTTGGCGACGCCGACCAGAGTCGCCGGGTCCGGCGCTCCCACCTTCGTGCAGGAAGCCGGCCCGGGCCGGGCACAGAGGCCGCTCCGCCGGTGTATCCCGGCAGGAACGCGGTTTCCGGAAGACGCCCCGGCAGAATCTGGCCGTCGTCCGCCCGGATTTCCTCCGGGTCACGAGCTGAGCTCCTTCTCACCCGATAGCCCGGCGACAAGCGATGCACCCTGACCCTCTCGACGATCCGGAGCGCCTGGCCGTGATCCGGGAGCTCGGGCTTCTGAGCACGGGCTCCGACGCCATCTTCGACCGCCTGGCCGCCCTCGCGGCCCGGGTCCTGGACGTGCCGGTGGTCCTGGTGAGCGTGGTGGACGCCGACGAGCAGCGCTTCCTCTCCTGCGCGACCACCTCCGAGCCGTGGAAGGATCTGGAGGGAACCCCCCTCAGCCACTCCTTCTGTCGCCATGCCGTCGAGACCGGCGAGCCCCTCGTCATCGACGACGCCCGGATCCACCCCGACCTCCGCGACAATCCGGCAATCGAGGACCTGGACGTCATCGCCTACGCCGGGATCCCCCTCGTCACCTCCGAGGACCACGTCCTCGGCACGGTCTGCGCGATCGACCACCAGCCCCGGCGCTGGACCGACGAGGAGGTGGGGCTCCTCCGGGAGGTCGCCGGGCTCGCGCTCTCCCGGCTGGAGCTCCGGCTCGAAGCCGAACGACGTCGCCGGACCCAAAAGGAGCTGGACGTTCAGACGGATCGGTACCGGGCGCTCGTGGAGAACATGGACGAAGTCATCACGGTGATCGACCAGGAGGGCACGATCCTCTACGAGAGCTCGTCGGTGAAGCGGGTCCTGGGCCACGACCCGGAGAACCTCGTGGGCCGGAACGCCTTCGAGCTGATCCATCCCGACGACCGGGAGGCGATCCGGAACGCCCTGGTACGCATCCTCGAGGCGCCGAGCGCCACCCGGCTCGGTGAGGTCCGCTTCCAGCACGCCGACGGGGGGTGGCGGAAGCTGGAATACATGGCCCAGAACCTCCTCGACGTCCCCGCCGTCGGGGGGGTCGTGGTGAACTCCCGGGACGTGACCGAAGAACGCGCCGTGGAAGAAGTCGCCCGCCAGGCCGAGAAGCTCGACGCCCTCGGGAGGCTCGCCGGCGGGGTGGCCCACGACTTCAACAACATCCTGTCCGTGATCCGCTCCAACGCCGAGCTGGCGCTCTCGGACCTGGACGAGGGGGATGCGCTCCGGTCCGACCTCCAGGAGATCGTCGCGTCGGTGGACCGCGGGGCTCGACTGACGAAGCAACTGCTCGGGTTCAGCCGCTCCAAGTCAACCGATCCCGAGGTGCTGGATCCCGGCGGAGTGCTCCGGGAGATGGAGCCTCTTCTCCAACGGCTCATGAGCGGCGGCGTCGAGCTCCGCACCGAGGCGCAGAGCCCGGTCCCGCCGGTGCGCATCTCCCGGGCCGAGCTCGAGCAGGTGATCCTGAACCTGGCGGTCAACGCCCGGGACGCGATCGAGGCGGACGGCCGGGTCACGGTGGCGCTCCGCGGCCCGGAGCCGCTTCCCGATCGGACGATCCCGGTCGAGCAGCAGGCCCACGACCGCTACGTCGCCCTCTCGGTGGCCGACACCGGGACCGGCATCCCAGAGGACCGGCGCGACCGGATCTTCGAGCCGTTCTACACGACCAAGCCCGAGGGCGAGGGCACGGGACTCGGCCTCAGCACCGTCTACGGGATCGCGGTCCGGAGCGGCGGACGAATCGGGCTGGAGACGGCCGTGGGGGAGGGGACGACGTTCTCGGTCTACTTCCCGGTCGCGGGGGACGGCGCGGAGGCGTCCGCCTCTTCGAGCTGAGCCCGGGACCGGCGTCGCCACTCCCTATGGGCACCGGATGTGGGGTCACACGCCGAGAACAGCCTCGTCCGGGCTCAAGGAAAAACTCGGGAGGGAGCCGGATCACCCTAGTACGTGAACATCCGGTCGTGCTCGACAGCGAGGCGGACGAGGACGGGTGGGCCGACCATCTCCACGTTCTTGCCCTCCAGCGCACCAGGCTCCAGGCCCCGAGCGGCGCTGGAGCCGCCCGAGGCGTAGAACGGCACGTCGGCGCCGGCGAGGCCGTCGTAGAGCTCCCGGAGCGTGCCGGTGCCCAGGCCCTGCAGTTGGTCGAGGACGCCGTCCCGGAGGAGCTGGACCGCGTCCCCGGCCAGGAAGACGGTCACTTCATAGCCTTCCTGAACAGCCGAGTGGGCCACGTTGAAGGCGAGGGCGGCCCGGGTGGGATGCTCGGGCCCGTGGGTCAGGTGGACGAGGATGCTCATCGGTGCGGGCGTCTCCGTTCGGGTCTCGAGATCCTGGGCCTGAAGCGACACGGCGCTCAGAACCAGAGCTGCCAACGCCAGGATCGCGGTCCTCATCTCGTCTCGGGCTCCGCCATGGCGAGCACCTGCTCCCGGGAGAGCTCCATCTCGTGTACCTCCCGGGCGTGGTCCTTCACGGCCGCGACCAGCGCGTCCTCGTCGTCCTCGCGGATGACCTTCCCGCAGTCGCAGGCGACTTTCTTGGGTGTCGGCATGCTGCCTCCCGTTCGTTGAGGTTGTTCACTCCGATCGACGCTCTCAGTATAAGCCGGAGCGATTGAGGAGGGCTGACCAGGACCTTGGGAAAACGTTGGGGGCGTTCCCGTGCTGCGCATCTACCTCTCGGGCCGAATGACCCTGGAACGGGATCGGGAACTGTTAGGACCCGCCGCTTTTCCGGGTCCGCAGGGTCAGGCGGCATTCGCCTATCTGGTGATGCACCGCGGAAGTCCGATCTCCCGGTCGGCGCTAGCGGATGCCCTCTGGCGTGGCAGCCCGCCGGCGTCGTGGGACGGGGCGCTGAGCGCGCTGGTCAGCAAGCTCCGGTCGCTGCTGGGCCGGGCGGGTGTGGACGGGGCGGCAGTGCTGACCGGGGCGAGGGGAACGTACGAGACCCGGCTGCCCCCGGGCACGTGGATCGACCATGCGGCGGCCGAGGCCGCGATCCACGAAGCGGAAGCATCGCTCGCCGCGGGCGAGCCGGCTGCCGCGTACGGCCCGTCGGCGGTGGCGAGGCTCATCGCGGCGCGTCCGTTCCTGCCGGGCCAGGACGGCCGATGGATCGAGGCGCGAAGGGAGCACCTCGCAGGGATTCTCGTCCGTGCGCTCGAGTGCCGCGCGCGAGTCTACCTCGGAAACGAGGAACACCCCCTCGCTGTCGCCGCGGCCCGGGATGCCGTGGAGATGCGACCCTTTCGCGAATCGGCGTACCGGCTCCTGATGCGAGCGCACACGGCCGCCGGAAACGCCGCCGAGGCCCTGCGCGTCTACGAGGAATGCCGGGAGGTCATCGCCGAGGAGCTGGGCGTCGGGCCCTCGCAGGAGACTCGCGCGATGCATCGAGAGGTGCTGGACCGCGTCTGAGCGC
>CAZMPV010000347.1:0-3500 GCA_964567985.1 uncultured Gemmatimonadaceae bacterium | reverse complement strand
CCATCCCCAGGCCGAAGAGGACGCCGAAGGCCAGGGCGAAGGCGCCCCTCAGGTAGACGGCGGTCAGCGCCAGGACGAGCCCACCCACCAGCCCCACCAGGATCCCGGGACGGAACCTCCGGACGTCGGCCAGCCTCAGGAGGCCGGCACCCCATGCCAGGCTTCCCAGGTAGCCGGCCGAGAGGGTGATGAAGGCGCTGCCCCCGGGGCAGTAGCACGCGCCACCCTGGTGCGGGTCCAGGACGATGTGCCGGATCGTACCCCCGGTGGCCAGGGCGGCGAGCCCGTGGCTGACCTCGTGGAGGAGCACCACGAAGACCTTGAGGGGATAGACGACGGGGGTGTCCCAGAGGAACCAGAGCGCCCCGAAGTAGAGGCCGAATCCCAGGAGAAAGACCAGCTTCCGGCGCGTCCGGGATGCCATGGCCGCGTGGTGCCTCGGGTCGTGGGGAGGGGGGCCGTCCGGACGTTCCTACGGCGAGGAGCTTCCGCCGGTTTCCGGCACCGCGGTGCCCCGGATCGGATAGGCGGCCCGGAGGAGCGGCGCCCGCTCCCGGGCCTCCCGGCGGGCGATCGTCGCGTTCTGTGCCGTGGTGGAGAGCCCCTCCAGCGCCGCGTCCGCCACCCGTGACGGGGCCATGCCGGGCCGGAAGCCCAGGGAGGCGGCCCAGCGCGTGACCCGGTCCCGCCACTCCCGCTCGACCTCGGTGCGCTCGTTCTCGGGGACCGCCAGGCCCCGCTCCCGGGCGCTGGCCGCTGCCCGGGCCGCGAGGGCGTCGCTGATCGCCTCTTCCAGCGCAGTGGGGCCGGTTCCGGTGGACGCCTCCCGCCACCGCTCCAGGGGGAGGCTCGTCAGGTGGCTCCGGTACGCCCCGGCCGGGTAGGCCCCGTCCGGCCACGTGACGACCGCGGCGGTGTCGGGGAGGGCGCCCCGGGCCGCCGCTTCCACGGCGGCGGTGTCCACCCGCAGCTCGGGACGGACGCTGTCCCGCCACGCGCTCCAGGCTTCCTCGGCGCCGCCGATCATCCGGGCCGCGTCCACGACGACCCGGCCCCGGACCTCCTCGAACGGGACCACGCGCCGCTCCTCGAGCATGATGACGTGGAAGCCGTACTGCGTGCGGACGACCCGGCTCACCTCTCCCTCCTCCAGGCCGCTCGCCGTCTCCCAGAACTCTGGGACCCAGCTTCCCTCCCGGCCGGGCTCGAGGCGTCCGCCCCGCTCGGCGGCGCCCGGCTCTTCGGAGAGGTCGGCGGCGACGGCGGCGAAGTCCTCGCCGGCCCGGATCCGCTCCAGGGCCCGCTCCGCCTTCTGCCGGGCCGAGTCCCGGACCGCCTCGGAGGCGTCCTCCTCGGCCAGGGCCACCACGTGTCGGACCACGAGCTCGTATTCCGGATCCGTGCCGTAGCGGGCCTGGAGGACGTCCTCGCCGATCCCCGCCCGGCGCACGGCCAGGTCCGCCCGGAAGCGGTCCAGCAGGCGGCTCTCGATGCGGCGATCCAGGAGCGGCCGGCCCAGGGCCGTCACCTCGTCTCGGGCGTAGGCGAGCCCCAGGGCCGTGAGCTCGGCCAGGCGCCAGACCTGGCCTGCCCTCAGGCCCAGAAGCTCCTCCTCGGTGAACGACGCCTCACCGACCTGGAGGGCCGGAGGCTCGGATCCGCATCCGGCCGCCAGGAGGGCCAGGAGCACCGGGAGCGCTGCGCCTGTGGCGCGTGGGGTCCGTTCGAGCATGGCCCGAAAGTTCGGCGCTCCCCCGGGGGTGGGGCAAGGCGGACGGGAGGCGTGACCGGGGAGACAGGCCCGAAATCCCGGGCTCGTCCGGGGTTTTGACGCTCGTTTGACGCCGGGGCGCTACACTCGGCGTCGACAGCATCCGGGGCCGGGTTTCTTCGCCCTGCACGAAGAGAGCCCTCCCGGCCGGCGCGGTGAGACAACACCTCACCCGGGCTCGGTTCCACAGACCGTATCTCAGCCCGACACCGCCTTGCCGCCGGCCACCCGCCGCCTCCCCGTTTCCGACCGGCGGAGGGCCCGCGCCCCCGGTTGCTGTTCTTGCCCGCCTCCTCCGCCGGACCCACGTTCCTCACCGAGGTGGCCCCTCGGACCCGAACCCGGAACATGACCCGGACCCTGGACGCCGACGCCCGGACCGTCTTCCGGGCCGTGACGGAGGTGGTGGCGCCCGCCGCCGCCGACCTCGACGACGAGCAGTGGGACCGCTCCTTCGAGATCGTGGAGACGGCCCTGGCGGACCGGCCGACGGCCGTCCGGCGCCAGCTCCGCTTCTTCATTCGCGTCCTGAAGTGGCTTCCGGTGCTCCGCTGGGGGCGGACCTTCCCGGCCCTGGCTCCGGAACCCAGAGCGCGCGTCCTGAAGGCGCTCCAGGACGCCCCGATCCTCCTGCTCCGCAGGGGCACCTGGGGGCTCCGGACCCTGGCGCTGATGGGATACTACGGCCTTCCCGAGGTCCGGCGCCGGATCGGCTACCGGGCCCACCCCCGGGGCTGGCGGGCTCGCCGGGTCCGGGAGGGAGACGCCGACCCGGACGCCCTGGAGCCGGGAGGTGAGATCCAGCTGTGAGGGAAGTCGAGCGGGACGTGGTCGTCGTGGGCTCGGGCGCCGGGGGCGGGACGGTGGCCCGGCGGCTGGCCCCCGTGGCCGAGGCCGGCGGTCGGGTCCTGGTCCTGGAGCGGGGGCCCCGCTTCCGGGCCCAGGACTTCACCGGTCGGGAGCTGGAGATGGCGCCGGCGCTC
The DNA here is from genome assembly GCA_964567985.1 of uncultured Gemmatimonadaceae bacterium. Classification (GTDB taxonomy): domain Bacteria; phylum Gemmatimonadota; class Gemmatimonadetes; order Longimicrobiales; family Gaopeijiaceae; genus CAZMPV01. The sequence goes on along the minus strand of CAZMPV010000347.1, from coordinate 746 downwards.
TACGCCTCGGGCGGCGGGTTCCTGACCGCCGACGGCACGATGACCCTGGCCTTCGGCCGTGCCTACGGGGGCTCGACGGTGGTCTACACCGGCACCTCCCTTACCCCGCCCCGGCGAGTGATCGAGGGCTGGGACGTCCCGGACCTGGAGCACGGCGACCTCGTGGCGCGGGCTCGGACCTACGCGGACGAGAACAACGTCCACCTCCTGGACGACGACGAGATCAACGAGAACAACCGGCTCTTCGTGGAGGGATGTCGGGAGGCGGGCTACGAGGCCGAGCAGTTCCCGGTGAACGTGAAGGGCTGCATGGGCTCCAGCCTCTGCAACCTCGGATGCCCGAACGCGGCCAAGATGGGCACGAACCGGGTCCAGCTCCCCCGGGCCGAGGAGGCGGGGGTCGAGGTGGTGACCCGGGCCGAGGTCACCGCCGTCGAGGAGCGGGCCGTGCGGGTCACGGTCCGGCCCCGACCCGAAGGCGGGAAAGGCACGCCCCCGGAGTGGGAGCCCGGGGAGTACCGGGTCCGGGCCCCCCTCGTCGTCCTCTCGGGCGGACCCATGGGAACGGTGCCGCTTCTCTTCCGGTCGGGCTTCGGGCGGCGCCTTCCCCGTCTCGGGCGGGGCTTCACCTGCCATCCGGCCTTCATCCTGGCGGGCGAGCACCCGGAGCCGATCACCAACGACGTGGGGCACCCCAAGAGCTACTACCTGGACCGGGCCGCCGAGGAGGGCTACGTCCTGGAGAC
>CAZMPV010000346.1:0-3501 GCA_964567985.1 uncultured Gemmatimonadaceae bacterium | reverse complement strand
CATCGTGGAGGTGCATCCGAATCCCGAGGACGCCCTCTCGGACGGCGAGCAGTCCCTGACCATCTCGGAGTTCGAGGGTCTGATGGAGGGCCTCCGTCCCTTCGTGCAGGCCGCAGGCCGGGTGCTCTCCACCCAGTTGGCAGAAGCCGAGGTAGCCTAGCGGGGTGTTGAAGAGGTAGAGCGGGTCCCGGTCACGAGCGCCCCGGGACCCGATCCGAGGCGGAGTTACGAAAGCCGCCTGCCGCTATCCCGATCCGTCCAGAGCGCGGCGGGCCCGATCGAGCTGCTCTTCCACCGCGGCTCGACCGGTTCCGCCCGTCGCGTTTCGGGCATCCACCGACCGCTCCCACGAGAAGACCTCGAAGACGTCCGACTCGAAGGCGGGGTGTGCCTCCCGGTACTCGGACTCGGAGAGCCCGTCCAGCCCCACGCCCTCCTCCTCGGCCCTTCGGACCAGACGTCCGACCACCTCGTGGCTCGTCCGGAAGGGCACGCCCCGCCGAACCAGGTAGTCCGCCAGGTCCGTGGCCAGGAGCTGGACGTCCAGGAGGCGGGCCGCGGCCTCCGGCACGAAGCGTCCGGTGTGCACGGCACCGGTGACCGCGGGAAGCACCGTCCCCAGGGTGTCCACCGTGTCGTAGAGGGGTGGCTTGTCCTCCTGCAGGTCCCGGTTGTAGCTGGTGGGCAGGCCCTTCAGCAGGGTCAGAACCGCCTGGAGGTTGCCCACCAGCCGCGCCGCCTTCCCCCGGGTCAGCTCGGCGAGGTCGGGATTCCGCTTCTGGGGCATGAGGCTGGAGCCCGTGGAGTAGCCGTCGGCCAGCTCGAGGAAGCCGAACTCCGTGGAGCCGAAGAGGATCAGGTCCTCGGCCAGCCGGGAGAGGTGGACGCCGGTCATGGCGCCGGCGTAGGTGAAGTCGGCGATCCAGTCCCGGTCACCCACCGTGTCCACGCTGTTCTCGGTGACGGCCCGGAAGCCCAGCTCCTCCCGGAGGAAGTCCCGGTCCACGGGAAAGGGACACCCCGCCAGGGCGCCCGAGCCCAGGGGCAGGCGGCTCGCCTGCTCGAGGGCCCGTGTCAGGCGCTCCCGGTCCCGGAGGAGGGGCCAGAAGTGGGAGAGGACCCAGTGGGCGGCCCGGATCGGCTGGGCCTGCTGGAGGTGGGTGTAGCCCGGGAGCACGAGGTCGACGGAGCGCTCCGCCAGCGCCACGAGCGCCCGGCAGAGCTCCGTGAGGGCGGCCTCCACCTCCCGCCCCTTCTCCATGCCCCAGAGCCGCAGGTCCGTGGCGGCCTGGTCGTTCCGGGACCGGCCGGTGTGGAGCTTGCCGGCGACCTCGCCCGCCTCCTCGTAGAGGAGCCGCTCCACCAGGGTGTGGACGTCCTCGTCGTCGTAGGTCGAGAAGTCGGCGCCGTCGAGGCGGGCCTCCACCGCCTCCAGGCCCTCGAGGAGGGCGTCCACCTCGGCCGCCTCCAGGACCCCGGCCTTCCCCAGGGCCCGGGCCCACGCCCGGCTCCCCCGGACGTCGTGGCGCCAGAAGCGGGCGTCCAGGTCCAGACTCCGGTTGAGGCGGGCCATCTCCGGAGCCAGCCCCCCTTCGAAGCGGCCGCCCCAGAGGCCTCCGGCCCGACCGCCCCCGCCGGGGCCGCTCGACTCCTTCGATCCCATCGTCCCTTCCCTCCTGAGCTGCGTTCGAGCCGGGCCGGGTCCCGGAGGCCCGGCGGTCGTCGCCGAGGTTACAGAAAAACCGGGGCTCCGACAATGTGCCGGAAGCCCCGGTTCTCCTCATCGCTCTGCGCCGGAACGGACCGTCGCCGGCCCTCCGGCCGCCGGCGGCGCCTCAGCTCACGCCCGCCAGCTCCTTCAGAAGGCCGGAGACGGCGTCGGAGGCCGCCGGCTCCCCGCTCCCGCCCCGGCTGCGGGCGCCCTCCGCCCGCAGCGGCAGGCCGAAGAGCTTGATGAAGCCAGCGGCGTCGGCGTGGTCGTAGCCCGCGCCCTCGCCGAAGCTGGCCAGCTCCTGGTCGTAGAGCGAGACCGGGCTCTGGCGGCTCACGACCCGGGCCGAGCCCTTGTACAGCTTCAGGGTGACGGATCCCGTGACCCGCTTCATGAGGGCGTCGGTCAGGGCGTCCATGGCCTCCCGCTCGGGCGACCACCAGCGACCCTCGTAGACCAGATCCGCGTAGCGGGGCGCCAGCTCGTCCTTGAGCGCCAGGGAGCGGCGGTCCAGCGTCAGCTGCTCGAGCTCCCGGAGGGCGCTGTACAGGAGGGTGCCGCCGGGCGTCTCGTAGACGCCCCTGGACTTGATTCCCACCAGCCGGTCCTCGACCAGATCCACCCGCCCCACCCCGTGGCGGGCGCCGATCTCGTTCAGGGCCTGGAGGAGCGAGAGTGCGTCCATCTCCTGGCCGTCCACGGCCACGGGCAGCCCCCCGTCGAAGGCGATCTCGACCCGCCGGGGCTCGTCCGGGGCGTCCTCGGGGGCGGCGGTCCAGAGGAACATCGACTCCTCGGGCTCGAAGGCCGGATCCTCCAGCGGCCCGCCCTCGTGGGAGATGTGCCAGAGGTTCTCGTCCCTGGAGAAGAGCTTCGTCTCGTCCACGTCCAGGGGAATCCCCCGCTCCCGAGCGTAGGCCAGGGCGTCTTCCCGGGAGCGGATCTCCCACTCCCGCCACGGAGCGATCACGTCCAGGTCCGGAGCCAGGGCCGCGTAGGTCAGCTCGAAGCGGACCTGGTCGTTCCCCTTCCCCGTGCAGCCGTGGGCCACGGCGTCGGCACCGACCCGCCGGGCCAGCTCCACCTGGCGCCGGGCGATCAGGGGCCGGGCCATGGCGGTGCCCATGAGATACTTCCGCCCGTAGACGGCGCCGGCCCGGAGGGTCGGCCAGATGAAGTCCTCGACGAACGCCCTGCGCAGGTCCTCGCCGTAGAAGGCGGAGGCGCCGGTGGCCAGGGCCTTCCCCTCGACCCCCTCGACGCCGCCCTTCTGTCCCACGTCGGCGGCCATGCAGACGACCTCGGCCCCGTAGTTCTCCTTGAGCCAGGGGACGATCACCGACGTGTCGAGCCCGCCGGAATATCCGAGAACGACCTTCATGACGAATTCCTCGTCTTCGGTAAGAAGTAAGAACGCGGGCCGGAGAGACAGGCCGGAGGCGCCTCCCGCCAAGGCACACTCTTCGGGGCGAACCCCTTTGCGACCTGCCTTCCGGATCCCGCTTGGTTCTGTATAAGGTCCTTCGCTCAACGCATGTTTATGCGCTGACTGCATATTTATACATCTTTACTGCATGGTGTCAAGAGGGGTGGCGGGAGGGGTGGGACGCTTCCGCCCGGGCAGGCAGAAGTCCGACGGGAGCTGAGGCGCCTCGAGCGGATACCGAGGGGGAGCGCGGATCCCGGGGGCTCAGGCGTGCCCGGCGATCTCCCGGAGCCGGGTCCGGATGGCGGGGACGTGCTCCTCGTCCCGGGCGATGATGAGGATCGTGTCGTCGCCGGCGATGGTG
>CAZMPV010000345.1:0-3506 GCA_964567985.1 uncultured Gemmatimonadaceae bacterium | reverse complement strand
GCCCGGGAGGACCTTCCGCCCCGCCTCCGTGGTTAGAAGGAAGCGAGACGCTGCTCCCTGCGGGGCCGCACACCGAGGAGAACCATCACATGAGCCGATCCTTCGTCGGTCCCCGGCCGCTCCGTTCCCTCTCCCACCTCGCCCTCGCCCTCCTCACCGGCGCGGCCCTCGCCGCCTGCGGCGGAGGCACCGGTCCCGACTACGGGAACGGCGGCGGGGACGAGCAGGAAGAGGAGCAGTGCTCCGGCGACATCGTCATGACGAACAACACCTTCAGCCCGGAGACCGACACCGTCTCGGTGGGCACCACGGTGACCTGGTGCAACCAGAACGGGGTGACGCACACCGTCACGGCGGACGACGGCGGCTTCGACAGCGGTGACATGGCACCGAACCAGACCCACCAGGAAACCTTCAACAGCGCGGGCACGATCCGCTACCACTGCACGTACCACGGCGCCGCCGAGACGGGGATGCACGGGACGCTAGTGGTCGAGTAGCAGCCGGTAGACAAGCTCCCGGAAGCGGGCCCGGGTCTCGGTGCCCCGGGACTGGGTCAGATAGACGGCGATCAAGTCCAGGGCGGGATCGACCCAGGCGTAGGTGCCGTCCGAGCCGCCGTGGCCGAAGGACCCGGGGGAGACCGGGGCGGCCCGGTCGGTGAACGCCGTCCAGTGGAGCCCGTAGACGGTCTCCATCGTCTCGAGGGAATCGGGAGGAAACACCCCGTCGGCCCGGGGGCTCGTGGCCCGGGCCACCGTCTCCTCCTCCAGGAGCCGGACCTCCCCCAGCCGGCCCCCGTTCTTCATCGCCGCCAGGAAGCGGGCGTAGTCGGCCGCCGTGGAGTAGAGGCCGCCGGAGCCCCGGAAGAAGGGCATCACCTGGGGCATGGTGTTGTCCCAGTACTTCACCCAGCCGCCGTCGCCGTCCTCGTCCCCCGACCCTTCCGGCCGACGATAGGTCGACGCCACCCGCTCCCTCAGCGGGTGGTCCTCGGTGAGGAAGAGGAGCGAGCTCTCCATCTCCAGGGGCTCCAGGATCCGGCGCCGGATCACGTCCTCGGCGGGCTCGCCGGCGATCTCGGCCACCAGGGCGGCCAGGGTGCTGCTCCCCGGATCGCTGTAGGAGTAGTCCGTGCCCGGCTCGAAGGTCGGGCCCCGGACACCGACCGAGTCCACCGCCTCCCGGAGGGTCTGGAAGGGGGTGCCCTCCGCGGTGGCGTAGATCGAGCCGGTGAGGCCCGAGGTGTGGGTCAGGAGCTGGAAGACCGTGATCTCCCGGGAGCGGGGATTGTCGAAGGCCGGCAGGTGTTCCGCCACCCGGTCGTCCAGCGACAGCCGGCCCTCCTCGACGAGCATCAGCGCGGCGGTGCCCACCAGCGGCTTGGTCATGGAGCGCATGCGGACGATGTGGTCGGTCCGCATGGGAATTCCCCGCTCCCTGTCGGCCATGCCCGCGGCCCGGTGGAGCACCGTTCGTCCCCGGTGGACCACGAGGACGACGGCGCCGACGATCTCGTCGGCCTCGACCCAGGCCGAGACGCTGTCCATCAGGGCCTCGGCCCCCTCGCCCGAGGATCCGGGCTCGGCGGCGCAGGCCGGGGCGAGGGTGACGGTCGCGAGGAGGGTGGCCGCCCGAAGGAAGCGAAGGCGGAAGCCCCGCCTGCGGTCCGGCCGGGGCCGGACGCCCCGCTCAGGCACCGTTGCCGCCCGCCGCCACCCGCTCCAGGTGGACCCGGGCGGGCCCGAAGATCTCCTTGAGGGCGTCCAGGGTCTCACGGTCGGGGTCGGCCAGGAGGGTCCGGGAGCGGAAGCGGGCGGGGCCTTCTTCGACGTCCGTGTCGGGGCCCGTCGAGCCGTCGGCCTGCCCACTGTCACCGCCCCCGCCCGGAACGGTTCCCGGGGCCCGCCCGGCACCGTCGCCCTCCTCCTCGACGCCCGGCGCCGCCGCTCCCTCCGCCTCGCCGTCGTCCCGGCCGTTCCCGACGCCGTTCAGGTAGACGATCTCCACCGGGGCCGGTCCCGGGTGCTCCTCGATCACCTTCCGGGCCCGCTCGAAGACGTCGTCGCCGAGCTCCTCCGACGCCCCGTCCTCGAGCTCGATCTGGACGGCCAGCCGTCCGGTCTCGGAGAGCCGCTCCAGGCGCTCGGCGTCGTCCAGGAAGATCGGCGGGTCCTCCTCGTCCCGCTCCCTCCCGGAGACCTTCCCCTGGATCAGCACGACCGCGTCCTGCTCCAGGACCTCCCGGTTGTCCTTCCAGCGGTCGCCGAAGCAGAGCACCGTGGCCGTGCCGTGGAAGTCCTCCACGGTGAGCTTGCCCCACTCGGAGCCGTCCTTCCGCGAGACCTGCTTCGACACCGAGGTGACCACGCACGGCAGCTCCACGGTCCGTCCCGTGTGCTCGGTCAGGTTCATGGAGTGGGCCGGCCCGAAGGCCCGGACGACCTCCCGGTGGCGGTCCAGGGGGTGGCCGGAGATGAAGAAGCCCAGCGCCTCCTTCTCCCGGGCCAGGCGCTCGTGCTCCTCCCACGCCGGCACCTCGGGGAGCTCCGGGTCGGGCCGGGTGACCACGGCGTCCTCGCCGCCGAAGAGCGAGCCCTGGCCCATCTCCCGCTCCTGCTGGCGGGTCTGGACTTCGGAGTAGGCCACGTCGAGGCCGGCGAGCATGCGGGAGCGGAGGCCGAAGTCGTCCAGGGCGCCGGCGCAGATCAGGGCTTCGACGGCCCGCTTGTTCAGCGACTTGAGGTCGACCCGCTGGAGGAAGTCGAACATCGACTCGAAGGCTCCGCCCTCCCGCCGGGCGCTCAGGATCGACTCCACGGCGGCCGAGCCCACGCCCCGGACCGCCCCGAGCCCGAAGCGGATCGTATCCTCGCCGACGGCGGTGAACTTCCAGTTCGACTCGTTGACGTCCGGCGCCAGGACCTCGATCCCCTCGGGCGCCCCGGGCACGTAGCGCCCCAGCTCCCGGCACTCGCCGATGTACTTGACCACGTCGTCGGTGCTGGAGAGGACGGACGACAGCAGCGCCGCCATGAACTCGGCCGGGTAGTGGGCCTTGAGCCAGGCGGTCTGGTAGGAGAGGAGGGAGTAGGCCGCGGAGTGGCTGCGATTGAATCCGTACCGGCCGAAGGTCTCGATCTGCTCGGCCAGCTCCCGGGCGGTGCGCTCGTCCACCCCGCGTTCCACCGCCCGCTCCCGGAACTTGCCGAGCTGCTCGGCGATCAGCTCCGGGTCCTTCTTGCCCACCGCCTTCCGGAGGACGTCGGCTTCGGCCATGGAGAAGCCCGCCAGGAGGTTGGCGATCCGCATCACCTGCTCCTGGTAGACGATGATGCCGTACGTGGGCTCCAGCGTCTGCTCGTGCTTCGGGTGGGGGTAGCGGACCTCCTGCTTGCCCAGCTTCCTCCGGATGTAGACGTCGGTCATCCCCGAGTCCAGGGGCCCGGGCCGGATGAGGGCGTTGGTGGCCACCAGGTCCTCGAAGCGGTCGCAGCGCATGGAGC
>CAZMPV010000344.1:0-3520 GCA_964567985.1 uncultured Gemmatimonadaceae bacterium | reverse complement strand
CGGCGATGAAGAGGATGTGGTCGGTCCGGACCATCCCGTACTTGGTCTGGACGTTCGAGCCCTCCACGATGGGAAGCATGTCCCGCTGGACGCCCTCCCGGCTCACGTCCGGGCCGCCTCTGCCGGCGCTCTTGTCGGCGGCGACCTTGTCGATCTCGTCCAGGAAGACGATCCCCGCCTCCTCGACCCGGTCGAGGGCGTCGTTCACGACCTCGTCCATGTCCACCAGCCGGTCCAGCTCCTCCTGGAGGAGGATCCGCCGGGCCTCGGCCACCGAGACCGTCCGCTCCTTGGTGCGCTTCGGCAGCATGTCCTGGAGGACTTCGGTCAGGTTGAAGTCCATCCCCTCCATGCCCCCGCCGCCCATGGGCATCATCATCCCGTCGAGATTGGCGCTCTGCTCGACCTCGACCTCCACCTCCCGGTCTTCGAGCTTCCCGTCCCGGAGCAGCTTGCGGAGCTTCTCCCGGGTCCGGGCGAGCCGCTCCTCCTCCACGGCCGCTTCCCGGGCCTCGCCCGCCGCCTTGCCGGAGGAGGGCTGGACCCCCCCGGGACCGGCGACGAAGACCCCCCGTCCGGCGTCGCCGCCGTCCTCGCCGGAGGCACGGCCCGCGGCCGGCTTCCTCCGTCCCTCCCCCTTCGCCCTCAGGGGGAGCAGGAGGTCCAGGAGCTTCTCCTCGACCCGGTCCTCGGCCTCCTCCTCGACCTCCTCCTCCCGCTCGGACCGGACCATGTTCACGGCCACGTCCACCAGGTCCCGGATCATCGACTCCACGTCCCGGCCCACGTAGCCGACCTCGGTGAACTTCGACGCTTCGACCTTCACGAAGGGCGCCCCGGCCAGCCGGGCGAGCCGTCGGGCGATCTCGGTCTTCCCCACGCCGGTGGGTCCGATGAGGATCAGGTTGTTCGGGAGGATCTCGTCCCGGAGCTCGTCGCCCACCCGCCGGCGCCGCCAGCGGTTCCTGAGGGAGATGGCGACCGCCTTCTTGGCCTCGTCCTGGCCGATGATGTACTCGTCCAGCTCGGCCACCACCTGCCGGGGCGTGAGCTGATCGGACCCGACCTCGTCCGGCGCGCTCTCCGTCTCCGGCGGCGCGTCGGCCGTGGGCTCGGTGGGCTTCGTGGTCATTCCGCTATTCCAGCTCCAGCACGGAGATGTCGGTGTTCGTGTAGATGCAGATCTCGCCGGCGATCCTCAGCGCCTCCCGCACGAGCTCGCCGGCGGGCAGCTCCGAGTGCTCCCGCAGCGCCCGGGCGGCGGCCAGGGCGTAGGAGCCTCCGGAGCCGATGGCGGCGATCTCGTCGTCGGGCTCGATGACGTTGCCGTCTCCGCCGATCAGGAAGAGGTGGTCCGCGTCGGCCACCACCAGCAGCGCTTCGAGCCGCCGGAGGAAACGGTCGGTCCGCCACTCCTTCGCCATCTCGACGCAGGCCCGCATCAGATTGGCCGGGTAGCGCTCGAGCTTCTCCTCCAGCTTCTCGAAGAGGGTGAAGGCGTCGGCCACGGAGCCGGCGAAGCCGGCCAGAATCTTGCCGTCCCGCAGGGTCCGGACCTTCCGGGCCGACGACTTGACCACGCTCTCGCCCATCGTCACCTGTCCGTCGCCTCCCAGGGCGACCTTCCCGTCCCTGCGGACGGCCAGGATGGTGGTGGCGCGGACGTCGGCGTGGCTCATCGGGGACTCCGGAGTCGCTGCTCGGGCCGTCGGACGAGGGACATTGGGGGCGCGGGCCGCTCCCGACCCCGCCTCGCCGGGCACGTTCGCTGTCGAGGGTAGCTGTTAACGATAATGCGGCCCGCAGGCACCTCCAACCCTCCCCGGCGCTCACTCGCCGGAGCGGGGGTGGCTCCGGTCGTAGACCCGCTTGAGCCGCTCCTTCGAGGTGTGGGTGTAGATCTGGGTCGTGGAGAGGGAGACGTGGCCCAGGAGCTCCTTCACGGCCATGAGGTCCGCGCCGGCGTCCAGCAGGTGGGTGGCAAAGGTGTGCCGGAGCGAGTGCACGCTCAGATCCTCTCCTTCCGCGGCCACCTCCAGGACGCCCCGGACGATCTTCTGGATGCCCCGGCGCGAGAGCCGCCGCCCCCGCTCGTTCAGGAGGAGCGCCCTCCGCTCCGACGGCGCGGCGTCCGGCGAGAGGGTTTCGGCCCTCCGGGGCTCGTAGCGCCGCACGGCAGCGACGGCACTCCGGGTCAGGGGCACGATCCGCTCCTTCCGGCCCTTCCCCCGGACCTTCACCTGCTCCCCGACCAGGTCCAGGTCACCCAGGTCGAGGCCGTGGAGCTCCGCCAGCCGGAGACCGCTCCCGTAGAGGAGCTCGAAGACGACCAGGTCCCGGGTGCCCCGGTGGGTGTTCTCGGCGGCCCGGGCCTCGACGATCCGGAAGACCGCCTCGACCTCGGAGCGGGAGAGGTGGCCGGGAAGCCGCTTCTCGGTCTTCGGGGCGCGGATGCCACGGGCCGGGTTCTTCTCGATCCGCTCCTCCCGGTGAAGGAAGCGAAAGAAGGAGCGCACGGCCGACAGCTTGCGACCCACGGTCCGCCGGGAGAGGCCCTCCCGGTGGCACCACCCCAGGAAGCCCCGGAGCGTGAGGCGGTCCACGCTTCCCCAGCGCCACTCCCGGGTGCCGTAGTAGCCGGCGAGGAACTCCTGGAGGTCCTCCAGGTCGCCCCGGTAGGCGGTCACCGTGTCGGGCGAGAGCTGGCGCTCGTCCTCCAGGTGCCGGAGATACTCGGCGACCGGGTCTTCGCTCACGCGTCGCTCCCCGTGGGGGTCGTCGTGGGCACGCCGCAGCCGGAGGCTAGCCGCGCTTCCGGCGGCGCTTGCCGCCCTTCCTGCCCTTCTTCCTCGCCCGCTCGGCCAGCAGCTCCACGGCGTCGTCCATGGTCACCTCTTCGGGGTCCATGTCGTCGGGGAGGCTGGCGTTCAAGTTGCCGTCGGTCACGTACGGTCCGTAGCGGCCGTCCAGGACCTTGATCTCGTTGCCGCTCTCCTCGTGGGTGCCCAGGTCCTTGAGCACCGGCTTCTTCCCGGCCTCCTTCGCCTCGATCCGCTTCAGCGCCTCGTCGAGCTCGACGGTGAACATCTGCTCGGCGTCGCCGAGGTTGGCGAAGGTGTCTCCCCGGCGGACGTACGGGCCGTAGCGGCCCAGGCCGGCGACCACTTCCTCGCCGCTGTCGGGGTCGGTGCCCACGGTCCGGGGGAGCGACAGCAGCTTCAGCGCGTACTCCAGCTCCACGTCTTCCAGTGCCACGCCCTCGGGGATGCTGACCCGCTTCGGCTTCTTGCCGTTCTCGCCCTCGCCGAGCTGAACGTACGGGCCGTAGGGACCCGTCTTCGCGTAGACGGCCTTTCCGGTGTCCGGATCGGTGCCCAGCCCCTCCTCCACCTGCTCGTCGAGCGAGCGGGTGTTCTTGCACTCCGGATACGCCGAGCAGCCCAGGAAGCGGCCGTACTTGTTCCAGCGCACGAGCATCGGGCTGCCGCACTTCTCGCACGTCTCGCCCTCGGCGGCCAGG
>CAZMPV010000343.1:0-3522 GCA_964567985.1 uncultured Gemmatimonadaceae bacterium | reverse complement strand
CTGGAGCCGATCTTCTTCCGGGCGGCGGCGGGGTCGGGCGGCGAGTCGGACACGGTGGGCATCGGACACGATAACGACGGGACATGACGAACCTTCTGAGGATCGCGCAGGAGACCGGAGAGCACGCCGCCCAGGCCGCGGAGCACGCCGCCGAGGGAGCGGGGGGAGGCACTCCCGACATCGGCAGCATGCTCATGCATCACCTGGTGGACGGCCGGGAGCTCGAGCTGCCGGGGGCCACGGTGCACCTTCCCCAGTGGGACCCGGTCCACCTCGGCCCCATGACGATCGACTTCTCCCCGACGAAGCACGTCGTCTTCCTCATCCTGGCGGCGATCCTGTGCGCGGTCGTCTTCATCGGCCTGGGCAAGCTCGCCCGCCGGAAGCACGACCAGGAGGCGCCGAGCGGATTCGCCAACGCCATGGAGGCGATGGTCCTTTATTTCCGGGACGAGGTCGTCCGCCGGAACATCGGCCACGGGGCCGACAGGTTCACCCCGCTGATCCTGACGCTCTTCTTCTTCATACTGGTCATGAACCTGCTGGGCCTCGTGCCCTTCGGCGCCACCGCCACGGGCAACCTGTCGGTGACCGCCGCCCTCGCCCTGGTCTCGCTCGTGGTGATCGAGGTGAGCGGCTTCCTGGAGTTGGGGCCCGGCGGCTACGCGAAGACGATCTTCTATGCGCCCGAGGGGCTCAACCCGGTGGGCAAGGCCCTGATGCTGGTGATCATGACGCCGGTGGAGTTCCTCGGAAAGCTCGCCAAGCCCTTCGCGCTGGCGATCCGACTCTTCGCCAACATGACGGCGGGGCACACGATCGTGCTCTCGCTGGTCGGAATGATCTTCGTCTTCGGAAACCTGGCCCTGGGCAGATGGGGCGTGGCCGGGGGCTCGGTGGCCATGTCCACGGCGATCATGATCCTCGAGATCTTCGTGGCCTTCCTGCAGGCATACATCTTCGCCATGCTCACGGCGGTCTTCATCGGACTGATCCGACACGCCCACTGAGCCGGCGAGGATCGAGAAGGACGACGGAGCGCAGGACCGGCAGGACCGGCAGGACCGAGCGGGATCAGAAGTACCGAGCGGAACCTTAGAGACACGCACGACGCCAGAGCGGCGACACTCGACGCGAACCCACCAAGACGCGAGACGGAGACACCATGCTTCACGCCATGCTCACCGCGCTTCAGGACGTGCCCGGCGCCTTCGACCCGGCGGCGGCCAAGAACTACATGAGCCTCCTCGGGGCCGGCATCGGAATCGGCCTCACCGTCATCGGGGCCGGGATCGGCATCGGCCGGATCGGCGACGGCATGACCCAGGGCATCGCCCGGCAGCCGGAGGCCGCTGGATCGATCCAGACCGCCGCGATCATCCTGGCCGCCCTCATCGAGGGAGTGGCCCTCTTCGGTCTGGTCATCACGCTGCTCTACAAGCTGCTGGCGTAGCGGAGTCTCCGTCCGCGTCCCTCCGCGGTCGGCCCGCCGGCTCCTCTAGGAGCCGGGGCCGGCCCGGAGGCGAGGGCGCGTGGCGAGGGCTCCGACGAGCAGACCAACCCGGACGGCCGGCGCCCCGCGGCGTCGGCCCTGGCAGGGGAGAACGATGAAGGGAACCGAGACATTCGTCACCGCGACGGCGGCGCTCCTGGCGAGCCCGTGGCTCCTGGCCGCCCAGGAGCACGGCGCCGAGGCCGGGGGCGGAGGCGGGGGCCTCTTCAGCATCAACTTCGGCCTCAGCTTCTGGACCGTCGTGGTCTTCGTGGTGCTGCTCCTCGTGCTGAAGAAGTTCGCCTGGGGGCCGATCCTCGACGCCGTCGAGGCCCGGGAGGAGAACATCCAGGATGCCCTGGACGAGGCGTCCCGGCGCCAGGAGGAGGCCCGGAAGCTCCTGGAGGAGCAGCGGAAGGAGCTCTCCGAGGCCCGCCGCGAGGCCCAGGAGATCATCGCCGAGGGGCGGGAGGCCGGCGAGAAGGTCCGCCGGCAGATCGAGGAGAAGGCCCGGGAGGAGAGCCGGCAGATCCTGGAGCGGGCCCGCCAGGAGATCGAGCGGGAGAAGGACGCGGCCGTGGACACGCTGCGTCGGGAGTCGGTGGAGCTGGCCATCGCCGCGGCGTCCCGGCTCCTGGAGAAGCGCCTCGACGGGGAGCAGGACCGGGAGCTCGTCATGGAGTACCTCCAGGACCTCTCCGAGAGTGACGCGGGGGCCCGGGCGTGAGAGACGAGACCGTCTCCCGGAACTACGCGGGGACTCTCTTCGAGCTGGCCCGACGCAACGACGGGCTCGAGGTCTACGAAGATGCGATCGAAACCGTGGCCCGCGTCCTGGAGGAGAACCCGGACGTCCGGCTCTTCCTGGAGACGCCCCGGATCGGCGACCGGAAGAAGAAGGAGGTCCTCCGGAAGGTCTTCGAGGACCGGCTCCCGCCACCGCTTCTCAACTTCCTGCTGATCACGATCGACAAGCGGCGACAGCGGCTGCTGCGGGAGATCGCCCGGGAGTTCCAGACCCTGATGGACGAGCACATGAACCGGACCCACGTCGAGGTGACGGTGGCCCGGGAGCTCGGCGACGAGGCGGTCGAGGAGATCGGCCGTCGCCTCTCCGAGCTGCTGGGCAAGGAAGCGATCCCCCATGTGCGGGTGAAGCCCGAGATCGTGGGCGGCATCGTCGTCCGGACCGGAGACACGATCTTCGACGGCTCCCTGCGCCGTCGCCTCGAGAGCATGCGCCGCCGACTGAACCTGGTCGAGCTCCCCGACGCCGGGGATCTCGGCCTGCAGATGCCGGACGCGCCGGAAGCGTCCTGACCTAGCGACACAGAGGATACACGGACAATGGCCAACGATTCCCAGCTCCGCCCCAGCGAGATCAAGAGCGTCCTCCTCTCGGAGATCGAGAACTACGAGGAAGATCTCCACGCCGAGGAGGTCGGCGAGGTCCTGGAGGTGAAGGACGGGATCGCCCGCATCTACGGCCTGACGAAGGCGATGGCCAGCGAGATGCTGGAGATCACCTCGTCGGAGACCGGCGACACGATCACCGCCCTGGCGCTGAACCTCGAGGAAGACAACATCGGTGCCGTCATCATGGGGGACTGGACGATCCTCCACGCGGGCGACACGGTTCGCCGCACCGGCCGGGTCCTCTCGATCCCCACCGGGGAGGGCTACCTGGGTCGGGTGGTGAACCCCCTGGGAGATCCCCTGGACGGCGAGGGGCCGGTCGAGCCGCTCCCCGGCGAGCGTCAGATCGACGTGGTGGCCCCGGGCATCGTCAAGCGGACCCCGGTGGAGGAGCCGCTCCAGACCGGGATCAAGGCGATCGACTCCATGATCCCCATCGGCCGGGGACAGCGGGAGCTGATCATCGGCGACCGGGGCACCGGCAAGAGCGCCATCGCCATCGACACGATCATCAACCAGCGGGGCACGGACGTCATCTGCGTCTACTGCGCGGTGGGGCAGCGGGCCGGAAAGGTGGCCTCGGTAGTCGAGACGCTCCGGGAGCACGGGGCGAT
>CAZMPV010000342.1:0-3566 GCA_964567985.1 uncultured Gemmatimonadaceae bacterium | reverse complement strand
TGGGTGTCGATGAAGCCCGGCATCAGGAAGCGACCGTCGAGGTCCACGACCCGGGTCCCGGATCCCTCGTGGCGCCCGACCTCCGCCTCCGAGCCCACCGCCACGATCCGGCCGTCCCGGACGGCCAGCGCTCCGGCGGGGCTCCTGCCCTCGACGCCGGTCCAGACGACGCCGTTCGTGAAGACGACGTCGGCCGCCGGAGGAGCCCCGCCGGTGCAAGCCGTGACGAAGACGATCGTAGATATGAGCAGAAGAGGCGGGCGAGCCATCGAGCCGTCCGGTGTGGATGCGCAGGGAGTGCCGGACGTCCAGCTTACCCGCCGGACCGCGCCGGGGGCAACCCGACGTAATCGACTTCTTGACAGGGAAGGGGCGGAGCGCCCGATTCAGTGGTCCCGGGGTTCGCCCCGACTCCCGCTCTCACGACCCGACCCACCACCGGGAGGTTTTCATGCGACTCATGCTCATCGCCGCCACCGCCGCCCTCCTGGGCGCCACCGGGTGCGCCAGCGCCGGCGGATCCGGTGGCTCGAGCGGATCCCGCAACCACATCCCCCAGGAGGAGCTCGCCGATCCCTCGCTCCAGAGCCTCTCCGCCTTCCAGGCCATCCAGCGCCTCCGGCCCCGCTGGCTCCGGAGCCGGGCCTCGGGAAGCAGCGGGACCCAGAACCTGCCGGTCGTCTACTTCAACGGGAGCCGCTACGGCGACACCTCGTCGCTCCAGTCGCTCCGGGTGTCGGACATCGCGGAGATGCGCTACATCAACGCCCGGGACGCCACGACCCGCTTCGGCACCGGAGTCACCGGCGGCGTCATCGCCATCGAATCCAAGAGGTAGGCCATGAGGAACCGTTGTACGAGAGCGAGCCCCGGCGCCCGCTCTCCGTTCCTCCTGCTGGCCGGCCTCGTTCTGGCCGTCGGCCTCGGCGCCTGCGCCAGCTCGGGCGGCGGTGACGACGACCTCGCCCGGGGCAGCTCCGACCACATCCCCCGGGAGGAGCTCGCGGACAGGCTCGGCCCGTCAGTGAGCCTCTACCAGGCCGTGCAGCGGCTCCGCCCGGCCTGGCTCCGGCCTTCCAGGGGGGTCTCCGGAAGCGGCCAGCGCTTCGAGCCCCTCGTCTATCTCGACGACCGGCGCTTCGGCCCGATCGGCTCGCTCCGACAGCTCCGGGTCAGCGACGCCGAGGAGCTCCGCTACATCAGCGCCAGTGACGCCACGACCCGCTACGGCACCGGGGTGCCCGCGGGCGTGATCGCCGTCTACACCCGGAGCAACTGACAGCGCCCCCTGCCCCGGCCGTCAGGGCCCGGCCAGGAAGCGCCGGGCGAAGCCGGTCAGGATCCGGGCAGCGGCCTCCACCTCCGCCACCTCGACCCACTCCTCGGCCTTGTGGGCCATGGAGATCGAGCCGGGCCCGAAGCAGACGGCCGGGGTCCCGGCTTCGTTGAGGAGCGCCGCGTCCACCCACGCGGACATGCCCCGGACCTCGGGCTCGACGCCCTCGTCGCCGACGGCGTCCAGGAGGCTCCGGACGAGGGGCGAGTCCCCGGAGACCTCGGTGCCGGCCCGGTTCAGGCCGAGCGACGCCTCCACGTCCACCTGCGGAAGGCGCTCCCGCAGCTCGGACACCACCCCCCGGAACTCCTCGAGCACGTCGTCGGGAGACTCCCCCGGGAGCGTCCTCCGTTCCATGATCAGCCTGCACCGCTCCGGATAGACCGAGGGGGCGGAGCCTCCTTCGATCGTGCCCGCGTGCAGGGAGCCCGTCCCGAGGAGAGGGTGGCTTGGGCCTTCCAGCAGGCGGGTCTCGTAGTCCTCGAGGAGGGAGAGGAACTCCCCGGCGTGGCGGATGGCGTCGACCCCGATGTCGGGCCGGGAGCCGTGGGCCGCCCGCCCCCGGAAGTCGAGCTCGATCCAGACGAAGCCCCGGTGGGCCGGCTGGACGGTGAGCTCGGTGGGCTCGCAGACCACGGCCCCGTCCGCCCCCGGATCCTCGGCGACGAAGGCCTCCATCCCGACGCTGCCGTGCTCCTCGTCCGCGGTCAGGGCGATGACGAGCTCGCCGGCGTGTCCCTCCCGTGCCAGGCGGTGGGCCGCGGCCAGGGCTGCCGCGTTTCCGCTCTTCATGTCGGCGGATCCGCGACCCCAGATGCGGCCGTCCTCGACCTCTCCGGAGAAGGGGTCGTGGGTCATGCCCTCCACGCCCACCGTGTCGAGGTGGCCGTTCAGGATGAGCCTCCGGGGCCCCTCGCCGTGGGTGCCCACCGCGTTCCAGCGTCCGGGCGCGCACTCCTCGACCCGGACGTCGAAGCCCCACGCCTCGAGCCATCGGCCGCAGAGCCGGGCCGCCTCCTCTTCGCCGTCGCCACCGTCTTCCAGCTCCGGATTCACCGAAGGGGTCGCCACCTGCGCCCGGCAGAGCGCCACCGGGTCTCCGGCCACGGCCCCGGTCATCACCGCGTCGTCGATCGTCGCCACGCTCTCCTCCCCCTCGCCTCAGAAATTCGAATGTTCGAACCCGAATCCACGGATTTTCGATCACGCCGGCGAGTCACGCCCGGGCCTACCCCCCCCGAAAAGGCCCGTCACGCCGGGCTCGACGGACGTCGTGTGGGCCAGCCGACATCGGCACGATTCCTGCATAAATTTCGGTGAAGCCGATCCCGTCCCCCCGAGCACGGAGGTATCGATCCGTACCTTCCTCGTCAGCCTCATCGGTGTGACCGCGGTGGCCGCCGGGATCCTGGTCGTCCGCTCCCAGAAGGACGCGGAGACCGGATCCGAGAAGACCCTCGAAGTCCCGCCGGGCGAGACCGTGCCCGCCCGGATCGTTCTCGAGCGAATCCGCGAGGCCGGAATCTGACCCGACCCCTCCCGGCGTCAGTCGTCCTCTCCGGGCGCCGCCGAGGAGTGGTCGTAGAAGATCTTCCAGCCCTCCGACTCCCGGCGCAGGACCAGCGTGAAGCGGCCGGTGCCGGTGATCGTGTCGGCGGGAGCGGGCCGGTAGAGCACGTACCGCCCCGAAGCCAGGGCGTGTGACTCGCCAAGCGGCCGGACCCCCACGTCCTCGAAGCGGAGGGAGTCCCGGGCCGACCCCGGAGCCCAGTACGTCCTGCGGTAGCGGGCCCGCAACTCGTCCATCCCCCGAACGACACCGGACCCTCCCACGAAGGTCAGGGTGGAGTCCGTCGTGTAGTCGTCGAGGAATCCCTCCAGGTTCCCGGCGTTCCAGTCAGCCGCGGATCGCCGCAGCATCGACTCGATCTCCTCGGCGACCCGGAGCGAATCCCGGCCGTCGACGACTCCCGCGCCCGGCTTCTCCGCCGGCCCGCATCCTGCCACCACCACGGCCACGATCGCGGCCGCCCCGAGGGCCGTCCCCCGCGGGACGCGAAAACGGCGGGGGCCGGATCTCTCTCCGCTCCCCCGCCGTCTCGCTCCCTGCGTCCCGGCTGTTCGCACCCGGCCGTTAGTCGAAGTGGGTGCGGTTCTTCTCGATGTACTCGGTCCACTCCGGGGGCACGTCGGTGTCCGGGAAGATCGCCTGCACCGGGCACTCCGGCTC
>CAZMPV010000341.1:0-3570 GCA_964567985.1 uncultured Gemmatimonadaceae bacterium | reverse complement strand
CGTCGGAGGCCCCGGGGGCGCACGTGGTGGCCCAGAGGCCTTCGCCGATGAAGAGGGAAGTGGCCAGGAGGGCCAGGATGGCCGCCGGAACGCGGAGGCGTCGGATGCTCATGGAAACGAACCTCGCGCCCGGGCTCACCGGGGTCAAGACGCTGATGCGTCGGTCCCACCCGCTCATCCGCCCGGCGGTGACGGCTTCGGGCAGAGGAAGCCGCGCCCGAACGGAGAAGGGAGTTGCCGATACCTATATTACATAGGTATACTGGTCCTATGAGCTCTTCATCCGACAGCCTCATCCCCGGGACGCTCGACCTTCTCATCCTGACAGCCCTCGACACCGGGCCCCAGCACGGCTACGGGCTCAGCAAGTGGATCCAGGAGCGGAGCGACGACGTGCTCGAGGTGGCGGAGGGCGTCCTCTACCCGGCTCTCCACCGCCTGGAGCGAGACGGCTACCTCGAATCCGAGTGGGGCCGGAACGACACGGGGCGGAGGGCGAAGTTCTACTCCCTGACGCCGGAGGGTCGGGAGTACCTGGAAGCCGAGCTGGCCCGTTGGAGGCGCACGGCGAGCGCGGTGGAGAGGGTGATCGCGGTCGAGGGAGCGTAGAGAGCGGTGGCCCTGGGCGACGGCTTTCGCCGACTCTTCCGACGGGACGATCCGGAGCGCGACGTCCGGGCGGAGCTCGACTTCCACATCGAGATGAAGGCGAGGGACCTGGTGGACGAGGGCATGGACCCGGACGCGGCCCGGGCCAGGGCCCTGGCGCGCTTCGGGAGCGTCGCCCGCATCGCGGAGGAGTGCCTGGAGATCCGTTCCGATCTGAAGAACCGCCGGACGCGTCGAGACCTCCTGGACGGGCTCGGGCAGGATCTCCGCTTCGGTGTCCGAAAGCTCGCGGGGAGCCCCGGCTTCACCGCAGTAGCGGTGGTGATCCTCGCCCTGGGGATCGGGGCCAACGCCGCCATCTTCTCGGTGGCGGACGCCGTGCTTCTGCGAGGGCTCCCCCTGAGCCATCCGGACCGGGTCGTGCAGATCCGGGACCACTTTCCGAGCTGGGACTGGAATGCGGTGTCGGTGCCCAACTTCCGGGACTACCGGGAGGGCGCGGGCGACGTCTTCAGCCGCTTCGCCGGCTTCCAGGGGACGCCCCTGCACGTCGAGACCGACGGGCGGACGCGGGAGGCGAGCGGGCTCTACGCGTCTTCCGACCTCTTCGAGATCCTCGATGTAGAGCCCGCCGCCGGACGCTTCTTTCACGACCGGGAAGACGAAGGGGCCCTCGACCACGTGGCGATCCTCCGCCACGACTTCGCCCGCGGGCGTTTCGGGGACGCCGACGAGGCCGTGGGCAAGACCCTCTCCGCCGCCTACTGGTCGTCGGGCGAGCGAGCGGGCCAGCCCCAGGGGTTCCACTTCGAGACCTTCACCGTCGTCGGTGTCCTCCCACCGGACTTCCAGCTCCCTCCCACCTGGAGGCGGGGGGGATTCCGGACCCTCGATCCCGAGATCATCATTCCCATGGGCCTCTGGTCCTGGGGGATCGGCGATCGGGGAATGTTCGCCCTGACGGCGCTGGCCGAGATCGAGGCCGGCGCGTCCCTGGAGCAGGCCCGGGCGCGCTTGAGCACCGTCGCCTCCCGGATCGAACAGGAGTACCCGGAGAGCAACGACGGCTACTGGGTGACCGCGACGCCGCTCCCGGAGCTGATCCGGGACACCCACGGGACGATCTTCCTCCTGCTCGGAGGCTCGGTGGGCGTCCTTCTCCTCCTGGCCTGCGTGAACGTCGCCACGCTGCTCCTGAGCCGATCGACGGTCCGACGGAGGGAGCTGGCGGTCCGGGGAGCCCTGGGGGCGGGCC
The DNA here is from genome assembly GCA_964567985.1 of uncultured Gemmatimonadaceae bacterium. Lineage (GTDB taxonomy): Bacteria > Gemmatimonadota > Gemmatimonadetes > Longimicrobiales > Gaopeijiaceae > CAZMPV01. The sequence goes on along the minus strand of CAZMPV010000341.1, from coordinate 1,706 downwards.
GGCGCCGGCTGGTCCGCCAGCTCCTCACGGAGAACGCCCTGCTGGCGCTGCTGGGCGCGGGGGCCGGCCTGGCCCTCGCCTATGCGACCACCGGGGGGCTCGTGGCGCTGATGCCCGCGGGGATCCCCCGGCTGGAGCAGGCGGCGGTGGACCTCCGAACCGTCGCCTTCACCCTGGGGCTCACGGGGCTGACCGTCCTCCTGTCGGGAACCCTCCCGGCTCTCCGGGCGGGCGGGCGGGACCTGACCGAGGATCTGAAGGAAGGGGGTCGGGATGGGACCGGCGGTCCCCAGCGGCTGCTGAACACCCTCCAGGTGGCGGAGATCGCCCTGTCCGTGGTGCTCCTGGTAGGGGGCGGGCTCCTTGTGCACAGCTTCGTCCGCATGAGCCGGGTGGATCCGGGGATCGACCCCCGCAGCACCCTGGTCGCCGAGCTCGAGCTGTCGAACCGCGAATTTTCGAAGTACCGGACCCTCGACGACGCGGAGAGACTCCGGGGGCGCCTGGTGGAACGACTGGAAGCGCTCCCGGGGGTCGAGTGGGCCGGTGCCGTCTCGCGCCCACCGCTGAGCGGAAGCGAGCGCACCCTCGCCGTGACCCTGGCGGATGGGGAGCGGGCGGGTACCCACACCACGGCCGACTGGCGGTTCGTCACCCCGGAGTACCTGCAACGGATGGGTGTGGACCTCCGGGCCGGCCGCTATTTCCGGGAAGAGGACCGGTACCGACCCGTGGTGATCGTGAACGAGGTCCTGGCGAACCAGCTCTGGCCGGATGAAAGCGCCGTGGGCGGGGAGATCCACTTCGGGCACCAGAACCTCTCGGAGGGACCCTTCCCCCGGGAGCTCACCGACCTGGCGATGGAGCAGCGCCGGGGAACGCTCGATCCGGACGAGAGGCAGCGGATGGACGCGATCCTCGAGAAGCTGGGCGATCGCATCGATCGACGTTACTTTCCGCCGCCCCGCCTCGAGGTCGTCGGGGTGGTGGAGGAGGTGAAGAACCTCGGTCCCCGGGCGGAGCCCCGTCCTCAGGTGTACGGCTTCGCGTGGTGGGGCCAGGCCTTCAGCGTCGTGATGCGAACCGCCGTCGAGCCCGAGGGTCTGATCGGCCCGGCCCAGGCGGCCATCCGCGAGGTGGACGCGGTGGAGCCCCGGATCGCCTCGATGCGTCCCCTGGAGGCCTACGTCTCGGAAACCGTGGCGGAGTCCCGCTTCCAGGCGACGCTGGTGGGAGCCTTCGCAGCCATCGCCCTCCTTCTCGCCGCCGTGGGCCTGTACGGCGTGGTCTCCTACTCGGTGGGCCGCCGGATCCAGGAGATGGGTGTGCGGAAGGCGCTGGGAGCGGGCTCGGACGATCTCATCGGGATGGTCCTGGGCGAGGCCCTCCGGATCGCGCTCTGGGGGCTGGTTCCCGGGGTGGCGGCCGGATGGCTCTTCTCCCGCTACCTGGAGAGCCTGCTCTTCCGGGTGGCCCCCCTGGACCCCTGGACCTACGGCGCCGTCGCCCTGCTGCTCCTGGGGGTGATCCTGATCTCCAGCTACCTCCCGGCCCGCCGCGCGGTGCGGGTCGATCCGGTGGAGGCCCTCCGGGCTCGGTGAGCCCGGGGAGGCCCGGCGCCGCCTCGAGCCAGGATCACCCCAGCTCGAAGCGATCCAGCTTCATCACCTTCTCCCAGGCGTCCGCGAAGTCCCGCACGAACGTCT
>CAZMPV010000340.1:0-3582 GCA_964567985.1 uncultured Gemmatimonadaceae bacterium | reverse complement strand
TCCTGGGCCGCTACGTCCGGGAGATGGGCGTCGTGGACTGGATGGAGGGCCTCAGGAAGATCACCGTGCTCCCGGCCTCGCGGCTGGAGAAGGCGGTGCCCCGGATGAAGCTCAAGGGCCGGCTCCAGGTCGGCGCCGACGCCGACATCACGGTCTTCGACCCCGAGACCGTCGCGGCCCGAGCCACCTACGCGAACCCGGACCGGCGCTCGGCGGGCATTCCCTGGGTGCTGGTGAACGGGACGGTCGTGGTGGAGGACGGCGAGGTGCTCGACGGGCCGGCCCCGGGGCAGTGGCTGAGGCACCCGCAGCCGGGGCCGTCTACCCCTCGCAGGTGACGCACCGCCAGACCTGGATCCGGTCGTTGCCGAAGTCGGCCACGTAGATCCGGCCGTCGGGCCCGGTCGCCACGTCGGTGGGACGCTCGAACTCGCCCTCTCCGGCGCCCGGCTCGCCCCAGGCGGCGCGGAAGCTCCCGGCGGGGCCGAAGGTCTGGACCCGGTGGTTGTAGAAGTCGGCGACGTGGACCCGACCGTCACGGTCCACGTGGACCCCGGTCGCCACACTGAACCAACCTCTCCACGGGCCCGGAATTCCCAGGCCCAGGGGTCCGCCCCAGCCGTCGAGGCGGTCCCTTTCCACGGCGAAGCGCTGGATCCGGTGGTTGTAGGCGTCGGCCACGTAGACGGTGGAGTCGGGTCCGAGGGCCACGTCGGTCGGGTAGTGGAGCCGGCCGGGGAGCCAGCGACCCGGCGTGCCCACTGGGCGGCGGAAGCCACCCTCGGGCCCGTACACGGCCACCCGGTGGTTGAAGAAGTCCGGGATCCAGAGCGGGCCGGCCGGGCCGGCGGAGACGACCCCGCCGGGAGCGTCCAGGGCTCCCGACGGGGAGAGGGTATCCTCGGAGACGACCCGCACGGTCGCTCCCCCGAGCCCGAAGACCTGGACCCGGTCGTTCACGTACTCGGCCACGTAGAGGAGGCTGTCGGCCACCAGCGCCAGGTGCATGGGCCGCCGGAGCTGGCCCGCGTCCTCCCCGGAGCCGCCCCACTCGGCCACGAACTCACCGGAGGCGGTGAACTTCTGGATCCGGTCGTTGCCGGAGTCGCTGACGTAGACGAAGCCGGATCCGTCCACCGCCACGCCCACCGGGCCCCGGAACTGCCCGGGCCCGCCGCCGGCCTCACCCCAGGCCGCGCGCCACTCGTAGCTCTCGGCGTCGCTCCGGAGGAAGGTGGGAACGACGGCCACGGCCGCCAGCCCGGCAAGGAGCAGGAAGAGACCGGCCGCCGTCGCCCTCCACGGAGCGCCGCCCCTCGCCGGTCCGAAGCTCACGTCGACGGCGCACCTCCGGGCGGGGAACTTTCCGAGGGCGGCGAAGCGGGACGCCGGACCTCCCCCGGCGTGAAGCCGGCGTCCCGGACGACGCCCCGGACCTCGGCGTCGGTCATCTCCCGGTCGGGCTTCAGCCAGAGCCGGACCTCCCCCTCCTCCAGGCCCACCTCCACCGAGTCGACGGGCGCGGCCTCGACGAACTTCTTCTCGAGCCCGTAGGCGCAGAAGGGGCAGGTCAGGCCCCCGACCTCCACGACCACCTCCGGGGGTCCGGCCCGTGGAGGCTCGGCCTCCGCCTCCTGGCCGACCGCCGGTACCGGTACAGCGGCCCACAGAAACAGGGCAAACGCGGACAGCATGGTCACTTTTCTGGTGCGCATGGTTCGACCTCCTCCGTCCGAGGCGCGGTCCAGGCGTGGCATCCGGGCCCCGCTACCGGAAGACCGAGAAGCGGATGCGGGAGCCGAGCTGGAACCGGGTGTCGTGCTCGAGCTGAGATCCGTTCAGGCGCTGGACCACGGGCAACTGGACGGAGCCCTCCAGGAGGAGCCACGGGAAGAGGACCCACTGAAGGTCCGGGCTCACGAAGAGGACGTGTCCCCCCGAGTCCGAGTTCACCCGCCCGTCCACCCGGTCCTTCCCGGCCACGGTCCCGTTCAGCTCCAGGTACGCCACCAGCGTCCGATCCCTGATGCTCTCGTAGGTCCACGGGAGGAAGCGGAGCCCGAGGGCCACGTCGTAGCTGAAGACGTCGCCGGCCTCGAAGCCGTCGGCCCCGGTGTTGAAGCGCCAGCCGGCGTCGGCCGTCAGCCCCCAGTGCCTTCCGCTCTCCGTGTAGACGAGCCCCACCGGCACGTCCCACGAACCGCTTCCCACCTGCAGAGGCCGCGGCGCGACCCGGCCGTCCGGGAGCCGGGCGTCGGTGTCGCTCAGGGGAATCTTCACGCCGCCGCGGACGCCGATCCGGCGGGTGCCCCCCGGCCGGTCCTTCCGGTGGAAGATCCACTTGGTGTCCAGCACAGCATCGCCCAGCCCCGACGTCTCGAAATCCGGGCTCCCGGCCACGGAAAGCGTCTTCGAGATCCAGGGTACCCGAAACCCGACGGTCCAGAGGGGCGTGAACGAGAAGGGAATGACTCCGTTCCCCACGACCACGGCGTCCACGCTGCGGGTCGCCCCGCCGACGCGTCCGCTCCGCCCCAGGAACCGGACGAAGCTCCGGGCGGCGTTTTCCTGGAATCCTGCGGTGAGGGCCGAGGTCGTGTGGGTCGGAAGGCCCTGGGTCAGCGCGCGATCGGGCGCCGCGAGGAGAACCAGGGCGGCCGTCACCAGAAGCCCGAGGCGGACGACGCGGCCCACGCCCGCATCCGGATCCACGCGCTCCGGGGGCGTACGAAAGGCGGTCGCATGTGAGGGCAACGGTCTTCCTCGATCTGGGGTTCCGGAGTCCGCTCCTCCAGAACCTGACCCCTCTACCTACCTACAGGGTCAAGGCCCTCCGCCTCCTCCCCCCAGAGCTCCTCGAGGCGGTCGTCCCGGCCACAGTTCCAGCGGTAGAACTTGTAGCGCACCGACTTCTTCCGGTAGTAGTCCTGGTGGTACTCCTCGGCCCGGTAGAACTGCCAGTCGGTGACCACCGGTGTCACGACCTCCTCCTCGAAGCGCTGCTGGACCGTTCGCTTCGAGGCCCGGGCCGCTCCGGCCTGGGCCGAATCCCGGGCGAAGACGGCGGTGGTGTAGGAGAAGCCCCGGTCGCAGAACTGCCCGCCGTCGTCCAGGGGATCGACGTTCCGCCAGAAGACGTGGAGAAGCTCCTCGTAGCTCACCCGGTCCGGGTCGTAGACGATCATGACCGACTCCCGGTGGCCGGTTCCGCCCCGGACGACCTCCTCGTAGGAGGGGTTCTCCACGTGGCCGCCGGCGTAGCCGGAGATGGTGGCCTCGACCCCGTCCAGCTCGTCGTAGGGCGGCTCCATGCACCAGAAGCAGCCGCCGGCGAAGACGGCGGTGTCGGGCGGGGCGGCCGCGGCGTCGGGGCCTGAGTCGGCCCCCGCGGGCGATGGAATGGCCAGGACGGTCAGCGTGGCCAGGACCTGGAGGACGGCGGCGGCCCCGCCCCGGTCAGCGTCGATCCTCACGTCACGTCCGGAGCTCCGGGAGCTCCTGGCCCTCGGGCACGAAGTCCAGGGCCGCGCCGTTGTTGCACCAGCGCTGACCCGTGGGAGGCGGGCCGTCGTCGAAGACGTG
>CAZMPV010000339.1:0-3586 GCA_964567985.1 uncultured Gemmatimonadaceae bacterium | reverse complement strand
CGCCGTTGTTGCACCAGCGCTGACCCGTGGGAGGCGGGCCGTCGTCGAAGACGTGGCCCTGGTGGCCGCCGCAGCGGGCGCAGTGGTACTCGGTCCGGGGGATGATCAGCTTGAAGTCCCGCTTCGTGTCCACCTGCCCCTCGATCGGGCGGGTGAACGACGGCCACCCCGTGCCGCTCTCGAACTTGTCCCCGGAGCGGAAGAGGGGGAGGAAGCAGCCCGCACAGATGAACGTGCCCTTCCGCTTCTCCTCGTTCAGCGGGCTCGAGTGGGGCCGCTCGGTGCCCTCGTCCCGGAGGACCGCGAACTCCCGCTCCGTCAGGATCCGCCGCCACTCCTCCTCGGACTTCTCCAGGGGCTCCCAGTCGGGCTCGGGGCCGGAGCCCGGACCGACGGGCGCCGCCGGGCCCCAGGGCTCCCGGGCCAGGAGCCGGCCCACCGGGGCGCCGGCCAGGACGCCGAGGGACGCGAGAAAGGTTCGTCTCTTCATCTGGATCACCTCGTGGTGGACGTCGGCGGTCGCGGCCGGAACCACGACCCCGTGCTCATCTGAACCCTTCCGGACCCCCGGGCGTTCCAGCACGGCAGCTCCCGATCGGCCGTCCGGGCCGGGGCCTGCTTGTTCGCCCCTTCCCGGCCGCCTATCCATTACGGAAGAACCTCACGCCCCGGCAGGAGCCTCATGGACGCGCCCGAGCCCACCCTCCCCCTGGACGGCATCCGGGTGGTGGACCTGACCCAGGTCATGGCCGGGCCGTTCTGCACCCTGCTCCTGGCCGACATGGGCGCCGACGTCATCAAGGTCGAGCCCCCCGGCCGGGGCGACCTCTCCCGCTCCATGGGCGGCGCCGAGCTCCAGCTCGAGGGCGACGACAACGCGCCCTTCTTCGCCCTGAACCGGAACAAGCGGAGCGTGGTGCTCGACCTGAAGAGCGAGGCGGGGCTCGAGGCGTTCCGGGCCCTGGTCCGGACCGCCGACGTGGTGGTGGAGAACTTCCGGCCCGGCGTGACGGAGAAGCTGGGCGTGGACTACGCCTCGGTGGCCGAGCTGGCGCCCGACGTCGTCTACGCCAGCATCTCGGGCTTCGGACAGGCCGGGCCCTACGCCGACCGGCCGGGCTTCGACCTGATCGCCCAGGGGATGTCGGGGATCATGAGCGTCACCGGCGAGCCCGACGGCAAGCCGGTGAAGTGCGGGGTGCCGATCGCCGACCTCTCGGCCGGGCTCTTCGGGGCCAACGGCATCCTGGCCGCGCTCTTCGCCCGGGAGCGCACCGGCGAGGGTCAGCTCGTGGAGACCTCCCTCTTCGAGGCGGCCCTGGCACTCTCGGTCTGGGAGTCCACCGAGTACTTCGCCACCGGCGAGCCCCCGGAGGCCCACGGCTCGGCCCACCGGCTCAGCGCCCCGTACCAGGCTTTCCGGACCGGCGACGGCCACATGACCCTGGCGGCCCTGACCCGGCGCCAGTGGGAGAACCTCTGCGGCGCCGTCGGCCGGGAGGAGCTCGCCGACGACCGCCGCTTCCGGACCAACGACGCCCGCATGGAAAACCTGCCGGCCCTGGTCGAGGAGCTGGAGGCGGTCCTGACGACCGCGAGCACTTCTCACTGGGTGCGAGAGCTGTTGGACGCGGGCGTGCCCGCCGGCCCGATCCACGACTACGAGGAGGTCTTCGGCGATCCCCACACCCTCGCCCGGGGGATGGTGGAGGAGGTCGAGCACCCGGTGGAGGGGCTCGTCCGGACGCTCGGCTTCCCGGTCAAGCTGAGCCGGACGCCGGCCCGGATGCGGCTGCCCCCGCCGCTCCTGGGCCAGCACACCGCCGAGGTCCTGGGCGAGCTGGGCGTGGAGGTGCCGGAGTGAGCGGGCGGGTCCGGCTCGACCGGGAAGGGGTCGTGGCCCGTCTGACCTTCGATCGCCCCCGGGCCCGCAACGCCATGACGTGGGCCATGTACGACGAGCTGGCCGATGCCCTGGGCCGCCTGGAGGCCGACGACGAGGTCCGGGTCGCGGTCCTCCGGGGTGCCGGCGGCTCCTTCGTCGCGGGCACCGACATTTCCCAGTTCACCGACTTCGAGTCGGGCGACGACGGGCTCGCCTACGAGGCCCGGATCGACGAGGTCCTGGGCCGCCTGGAGGCGCTGCCGGTGCCGACCCTCGCCGTCGTGGAGGGCTACGCCGTGGGCGGCGGCCTCGCCCTGGCCACCGCGTGCGACCTCCGGGTCTGCACCCCGGACGCCCGCTTCGGCATGCCGATCGCCCGGACGGTGGGTAACTGCCTGTCCATGGCGAACTGCGCCCGGCTCGTCGCCCACCTGGGCCCGGCCCGGACGAAGGAGCTGATCTTCCTCGCCGGCTACCTGGAGGCCCGGGAGGCCCGGGAGATCGGCTTCGTCGTGGACGTGGTCGAGGAGGCGCTCCTGGACGAGCGGGTGGAGGCGCTCTGCGAGCGAATCGCCGAGCACGCGCCGGTCACGCTGCGGGTGACCAAGGAGGCGATCCGCCGCATCCTCGAGGCGATGGAATCCGACGGCGACGACCTGGTGCGACGGGCCTACGGCAGCCGGGACTTCCGGGACGGGGTCCGGGCCTTTCTCGAAAAGGAGACGCCGGAGTGGGAAGGGCGATGACCGGCCGCCCCCTTCAGCTCCCCGTCTCCTCCAGGTACGCCAGCGCCGCCTCCACCCCGCCCCGCTCGGCGGGGACGCCGGCGAGCTGGAGCCCCGACTCGACCGCCGCCAGGGTGCCGGCGAGCATCGTGTCGTTGAAGTCGCCCAGGTGGCCGATCCGGAAGACCTTCCCCCTCACCTTCCCGAGCCCCGCGCCCAGGGACGTGTTGAACCGCTCCAGGACCAGGGCCCGGAAGTCGTCGGCATTCCAGCCGTCGGGGAGCCGGACCGCGGTCAGGACGTCGCTCTGCTCCTCGGGGTGGGTCGGCTGCACCTCGAGGCCCCAGGCTTCGACCGCCCGCCGGGTGGCCTCGCCGTGACGGGCGTGGCGCCGGAAGACGCCCTCCAGGCCCTCCTCCCGGAGCATGGCCAGGGCCTCCCGCAGGCCGAAGAGCAGGTTGGTGGACGGCGTGTAGGGAAAGTAGCCCTCCCGATTCCGCTCGATCATCCGGCCCCACTCCCAGTAGGAGCGGGGGCTGGAGGCCTCCCGGGACACCTCCAGCGCCTTCTCGCTCAACGCCAGGAAGGTCATCCCCGGAGGGAGCATGAGGCCCTTCTGGGACGCCGAAACGGTGACGTCGATGCCCCACTCGTCGTGGGGACACGGGATCGAGCCCAGCGACGAGACGGCGTCCACCAGGAGAAGCGCCGGGTGGCCGGCCCGGTCCATGGCGGCCCGGATCTCGGGGATCCGGCTCACGATGCCGGTGGCGGTGTCGTTGTGGGCCACGGCCACGGCCCGGATCTCGTGGTCGGCGTCCTCCCGGAGGCGGGCTTCCAGCGCCTCGGGATCCACGCCGGTGCGCCAGTCGCCGGGAACGACCTCGGCCTCGTAGCCGAGCTCGGCGGCCACCTCGGCCCAGCCGACGCCGAACTTTCCGGTCTCGAAGAAGAGCGCCCGGTCGCCGGGGTCGAG
>CAZMPV010000338.1:0-3598 GCA_964567985.1 uncultured Gemmatimonadaceae bacterium | reverse complement strand
CGAGGGAGACGTCCAGGGCCGACGCCAGCTTCTCCCGCATGGCCCGGGTGTGGGGAGCGAGCTTCGGCCGCTCGCAGACGACGGTCACGTCCACGTTCACGGGGCGGACGTCACGGTCGGCGACGATCCGCACCGCCCGCTCCAGGAGCTCGAGGGAGTCGGCGTCCTTCCAGCGGTCGTCGTCGGGGGGGAAGTGCCGACCGATGTCGCCGGCCGCGGCCGCGCCCAGAAGCGCGTCCGTCACCGCGTGGCAGACCGCGTCGGCGTCGCTGTGCCCGGCCAGGCCCGGGCCGTCGGGAATGGAGACGCCGCCCAGAACCAGGGGACGGTCGTCGTCGAAGCGGTGGGAGTCGTAGCCGAACCCGATCCTCATCCGGGAGCGGGGAGCGTCACGAGCCCGACCACCGCCGGATGGCGAGACAGACGTTGTGCCCGCCGAAGCCGAAGGAGTTGGTCAGGGCCAGCTCCACCTCCTGCTCGATCATGCCACCGTGGGCGTACTCCAGGTCGCACTCGGGGTCCGCCACCTCGAAGTTGATCGTGGGAGGGATCTTCCCGTGGCGACAGACCAGAGCGGAGATCACGGCCTCCAAACCCCCGGCCGCCCCCAGGAGGTGGCCGGTCATGGATTTGGTGGACCCCATGACCATGTCGTACGCCGCGTCGCCGAAGACGGCCTTCACGGCCGCCGTCTCCGTGGAGTCGTTCGCCGGAGTCGAAGTCCCGTGGGCGTTGATGTAGTCCACGTCACCGGGGGCCGCCCCGGCGTCTTCGAGGGCCAGGCGCATGGCGTGCTGCGCTCCCTCGCCCTCGGGGGCGGGCGACGTGATGTGGTAGGCGTCGCCGGAGAGCCCGCACCCCACGATTTCGGCGATCGGCTCGGCCCCCCTCCCCTCGGCGTGGGCCAGCGACTCCATGATCAGGGCGCCGGCCCCTTCCCCGATGACGAAGCCGTCCCGGGTGGCGTCGAAGGGACGGCTCGCCCTGGCGGGCTCGTCGTTGCGAGTCGACATCGCCTTCATGGAGTCGAAGCCCGCCACCGCCAGGGGCGTCACGCTCGCGTCGGATCCGCCGGCGATGACGATCTCCGTCTCGCCCTGCTGGAGGCTCCGATAGGCGGAGCCGATGGCGTTGGCGCTGGAAGCGCAGGCCGAGACCGTGGCGAAGTTCGGCCCCTGGGCGCCGAAGCGAATGGAGATGAGGCCCGCGGCGATGTCGGGGATGTACATGGGGATGAAGAAGGGGCTCACCCGGCTGGCGCCCTTCTCGATCAGGGTGCGGCACTGCTCTTCGAAGGTCGCCATCCCCCCGATTCCGCTCCCGAAGATCACCCCGAACCGCTCGGACGGCAGCCCCTCCGGAACCCCCTCCAGACCCGCCGAGTCCATGGCCTGCTGGGCGACCGCGATGCCGAGCTGGGCGAACCGGTCGTAGCGACGCTCCTCCTTCCGATCGAGATAGAGGGAGGCGTCGAAGTCCTTGACCTCGCAGGCGATGCGGGTCGAGTACTCCTCTTCGGGCGTCTCGAAGTGGGTGATCGGGCCACCGCCGCTGGTGCCGGCCAGCAGCGCCGACCACGTGCTCTCCACGTCGTTGCCGACGGGAGAGACCGCCCCGAGCCCGGTGATGACCACCCGGCGTGCGTCGTCGGTCGCGGAGCTCATGGCTTCGTCAGGTCGCGTCGCGTCGAAGGTCGGAGTCGGCGACGCTTACTCGTCACCGCCGTGCTGCTTCATGTAGTCGATCGCGTCGCCCACGGTCTGCATCTGCTCGGCGTCCTCGTCGGGGATGTCGATCCCGAACTCCTCTTCGAACGCCATGACGAGCTCGACCGTGTCCAGCGAGTCCGCGCCGAGATCCTCGACGAACGACGCGTCGGGCGTGACCTTCTCGGCCTCGACGCCCAGCTCGTTCACGATGATCTCCTTGACCTTGTCCTCGGCGCTACCTGCCATTCTGTCCCCCCTTGGGAGTTGTGATTCGATTCCGTCTCGTCGGCGGCTCCGTCGTCGGACGGCGGGTCCTACATGACCATTCCGCCGTCCACGGCGAGAACCTGCCCGGTAATGTATCGCGCTCCCGGTCCGCAGAGAAACCGGGCCACCTCGGCCACGTCCTCGGGCTCTCCGAGGCGGCCGAGGGGAATCTGTTCCTGCAGGGCCTCCACCTGGCCGTCGTCGAGGTCGGCCGTCATGTCGGTGGAGATGTACCCCGGCGCGATCGCGTTGCACCGGATGTTCCGGGAGGCCAGCTCCCGGGCCACGCTCTTCGTGAAGCCCACCAGGCCCGCCTTGGAGGCGGCGTAGTTCGCCTGCCCGGCGTTGCCGGTGAGCCCCACCACGGAGGTGACGTTCAGGATCACCCCGGAGCGGGCCTTCATCATTCCCCGGGTCACCGCCCGGGTCATGAGGAAGGCGCCCCGGACGTTCACGTCCATGACCCGGTCCCAGTCCTCGTCCTTGAGGCGCAGCAGGATGTTGTCCCGGGTGATTCCGGCGTTGTTCACCAGGATCGACACGGTGCCCAGCTCGTCGGCGACCGCGTCGGCGGTGCCGCTCACCTGCTCGGCGTCGGAGACGTCGCAGGAGTAGCCGGCGTGTCCCTCCCCGGGCAGGCCGTCGGCCGCCTCCCGGGCCCGCTCCCCGTCCCGGCCGATCACCGCGACCCGCGCGCCCCCGTCGGCCAGGGCCCCGGCCACGGCGAGGCCGATGCCCCGGGATCCGCCGGTGACCACGGCGACCTCCCCCGACAGCTCGCGGTCCTCGCTCACGGGCCGCTCCCGCCCGGGGTCCGGGCTCCGGGATCTCGACGGGTCACGATTCCTCCAGCTCGGTCAGGTCGTCCAGGTCGTCGGGCTCCCCGACCGATACGCACGGGAAGTCCCGGGCGTTCCGTCGGTTGAGTCCGCAGAGCACCGTTCCGGGGCCCAGCTCGACGAAGCGATCCACGCCCTCGTCGAGCATCGTCTTCACCGACGCCGACCACCGGACCGGCGACGTGAGCTGTCGAAGCAGGAGCTCCCGGGCGTCGTCCGCCCGGACCACGGGGCGGGCCGTCACGTTCGACACCACGGGCAGCCCGGGGTCGGCGAACTCCACGTCCCGGAGCGCCTCTGCCAGCCCGTCCCGGGCCGAGCCCATGAGGGGCGAATGAAAGGCGCCGGAGACGTTCAGGCCGACCACGCGCCGGGCCCCGGCGTCCTTCGCCAGCTCCATCCCCCGCTCAACCCCCGCCACGTCTCCGCTGATCACGACCTGGCCGTCGGAGTTGAAGTTAGCCGGCACGCAGACCCCCTCGGTCACGCCCTCGCAGACGGTCTCGACGTCGTCCTCGTCGAGGCCCAGGACGGCGGCCATCGTCCCCTCCCGCTCGCGGCCGGCCTCGTGCATCAGCTCGCCCCGGCGCCGCACCGCCCGCAGCGCGTCGGCGAAGGAGAGCGTCCCGGCGGCCACGTGGGCCGAGAACTCGCCCAGGGAGTGGCCGGCCGTGAGCGCCGGCGGCGGCAGGCGCTCCTCCACGACCCTGTGGACCGCGACCGAGTGGGTGAGGATCGCCGGCTGGGCGTTCTTCGTCTCCGTGAGCCGGTCGTCGGGGCCCT
>CAZMPV010000337.1:0-3600 GCA_964567985.1 uncultured Gemmatimonadaceae bacterium | reverse complement strand
ACGACGACCAGGGTGTCGGGGAGGAACGCCTCCCGGAGGGGCGCTTCGTTCGACGTGAGGCAGAGGGAGCCGGTCTCCGCCACGCCGGCGAAAGCGGGAAGGACGGCCGGACCCTCGTCGTCCCGGGTCTCCCCCCCGGGAACGAGGCCGGCTTCCTCCCACTCCAGGGTGCGGAGCTCGCCGTGGACGGCGACCGTGGACTCGAGACCGGCGTCGCTCAGGTAGGACGCGACCGCTCCCGGAACCTCCGCCATCGACTCGACCCGCTCCACCGTCGTGTCGACGGCGGTGGCCTGGTCGATGAAGAGCTGTACCCGCTCCTCCCCGTTGACCTCGGCCCGGGCGGGGATGGGACCGGGGGTCGAGGCGTCCGGGTCCCGACCCTCCTGCTCGTCATCGCCCTCGGCGCGGCCCAGGGGCGAGCGGCGCACCGCGTCCCGAACGGCGGCGAGGAACTCGTCTCTCGCCCTCACGGCTCCGCCCCGGTCTGCTCCAGGAAGGGAGGCTCGTCCGGCACGGGCAGGTCCCGGGCGTCCGTCCAGCCGGCCGCCAGGGGCAGCCGGGAGAGCCGGCCGTCGTCCCGGCCGAGGAGCCGGAGCACCCGGGACGCGACCCGGGTGGCCAGCCGGTAGAGCCGGGGCCGGGAGGCGAAGAACGCCCACAGGCCCAGGCCGGCCCGGACCGGCCGGGGAGCGAGGCGCTCCTCGAACTCCTGCTCCCGCCACTGGCGCATGAGCTCGACCAGGGGGATCTCCACCGGGCAGACCTCCTCGCAGCGTCGGCAGAAGCTCGACGCCTGGGGCAGGTCGCGCGCCTCCTCCAGGCCCTGGTGGAAGGGGGTGAGCACGGCCCCGATGGGGCCCGAGTAGATGGAGCCGTAGGCGTGGCCGCCGACGGCGCCGTACACCGGACAGTGGTTCACGCACGCGCTGCACCGGATGCAGCGGAGGACGTCGGCGAAGTCGCCCCGGAGGATGTCGCTCCGGCCGTTGTCCAGGAGCACGACGTGGAAGTCCTGCTCCTCGGAAACGGGCCCGGAGGCGAAGGTCGTGTAGGTGGTGGTCTCCTGGCCGGTGGCGGAGCGAGCCAGGACCCGGAGGAGGACGGTGGCGTCTTCCAGGGTGGCCACCATCTTCTCGATCCCCGCCACCACGATGTGGGTGTCCGGGAGCTGCCGGGTCAGGTCGGCGTTCCCTTCGTTGGTGACCAGGATCACGCTCCCCGTCTCGGCGACCAGGAAGTTGGCTCCGGTGATGCCCACGTCCGCTTCGAGGAAGCGGTCCCGGAGCACCTGGCGGGCCTCCCGGACGAAGTCGTCCGGCGTCTCCAGGGAGCGTCCCGGATCCAGGCTGACGTGGCCCTCCCGGAACGCCCGCTCGATCTGCTCGACGTTGAGGTGGATCGCCGGGGCGATGATGTGGCTGGGAGGCTCCTCCCGGAGCTGGACCAGGTACTCCCCGAGGTCGGTCTCGACGACGTCGAGGTCCCACTCCTCCAGGTGGTCGTTGAGGTGGATCTCCTCGGTGGTCATCGACTTCGACTTGACCACCGACGTGGCGCCCGCCCCGTCGCAGATGCGCCGGATCCGCTCCGCGGCCTCCTCCCCGGTCCGGCACCAGTGGACCTGGCCGCCCGCCGCCTCGACGCGCTCCTCGAAGCGCTCCAGATGGACGTCGAGGTCCCGGAGCGCCCGATTCTTGGCCTCCCGGGCCGCGTCCCTGAGGGCGTCGAACTCGGGGAGCCGCTCCACGGCGTCCCGGCGCCTGGCGATGAAGCCCTCGCTGATGTGGCTCAGGGCGTCCTGGAGCTCCTCGTCCGCGACGGCCCGGGCGGAAGCGCTCTTGAACTCGGAGGGCCTCGTGGTCACGACCGGCCTCCGATGGGCGGAGCGTCCGCCGCACCGGCCAGCACCTCGGCCACGTGGCGGACCTCCACCGAGGCGCCCATCCGGGCCAGCTTGCCGGCGATGTTGAGCAGGCAGCCCATGTCCGTCGAGCAGAGGGTCTCCGCCCCGGTCTCGGTCACGTTGTCCGCCTTGCGCGAGACCATGTGGTCGGAGACCTCGGGGTACTTCACGCAGAAGGTGCCGCCGAAGCCACAGCACTCCTCGGAGCCGTCGGGCTCGAGGAGCCGGAGGCCGGCCACGTCCTTCAGAAGCCGCCGCGGCTGCTCCCGGACGTCCATCTCCCGGAGCGCCTGGCAGGAGTCGTGGTAGCAGACGCTCCCGGACCACGAGGCGTTCACCTCGAAGTCCGGAGCCACCTCGTCCAGGAACGCCGTGAGCTCGTGGGTGGCCCCGGCCACCCGCACCGCCGCCTCCCGCAGGGGCGTGTCCTCCAGGAGGCCGGGATACTGGTGCCGGAGCATGCCCGCGCAGGACGCGGCGGGGACGACGACGTGGTCGTAGCCGTCCAGGAGTCGAACCGTGCCGGCCGCCACCTTCTTCGCGCTCTCCCGGTCCCCGGCGTTGAAGCCGGGCTGGCCGCAGCACGTCTGGCCCCGGGGGATCTCCACCTCGCAGCCGGCGGACTCGAGCAGGCTCAGCGCGGCCCGGCCGGCGGCGGGCCGGAAGAAGTCCACCAGGCAGGTGACGAAGAGGGCGACGCGCATGACGGGACTGGAGGCAGCGGCTCGAGTCGACGGGTGGCGAGCAAGGTAGCGAAGTCCCCTCCGTCCACGCCAAGTTGTCTCTCATGCCCACGCCGACCCGAGGCTCCACAGCCCGACTGATGGCTCCCGCCCTCCTGCTCACCACCCTCGCATTCGTCGGGATCGCCGCGGGCCAGGAATCCCCTTCGGAGCTCCGGATGCGGCGGCTCGGGAACGCCGGCTGGGAGATCAGCGACGGGCAGACCACCGTCCTGGTCGATCCGTACCTGACCCTCTACAGCTCGGAGACAGGGGGTCGCCGGAAGGACGGAACCCGGTTTCCCGACGAAGACGAGATCCAGCGGCAGCTTCCCGAGGTGGACTACGTGCTCGTCACCCACGGCCACCCCGACCACGCCCTGGACGCGACCGCCATCGCCCGGCTCCGGGGAGCGGTGCTGATCGGAAGCCCGTCGGCGATGAACATCGCCCGGGCCTACGGCGTCGCCGACGAGCAGCTGATCACCGTCCTGGGCGGCGAGGA
Source organism: uncultured Gemmatimonadaceae bacterium (assembly GCA_964567985.1). Classification (GTDB taxonomy): domain Bacteria; phylum Gemmatimonadota; class Gemmatimonadetes; order Longimicrobiales; family Gaopeijiaceae; genus CAZMPV01. Next base: position 467 of record CAZMPV010000337.1, on the reverse strand, counting down.
CTACGACTTCGGGACCTTCTCCGTGCGCGTCATCCCCAGCCTCCACACCGCGCTCTTCGACAAGCGCTACCACAACTCCACCTGGCCCGGCCGGGTGCCGCCCGACCTGGAAGGTCCCCTGACCAGCCTCCAGTTCAAGGAGGGGAAGAGCCTCGCCTACCTGATCCGGATGGGCGGCCACCGCATCCTGGCCATGGGCTCGATGAACTACATCGAGCGGGAGATGGAGGGGCTACGGCCGACGGTCGCCCTGGTCGGGGCGCTCGAGGCCCGAATGGAGATCTTCCGGTACACGAGCCGCCTCATGGATGCCCTGGGGTGTCCGCCGGTCGTCTTCCCGACCCACGTCGACCTGCGGCGGGAGTCGGCGCGGGAGGCGGTCCAGGAGCTGGGAGACGAGGTTCGGGACGCCTGTCCGTCCAGCCGGTATCGGGTGCCGGCTCGCCTGGCTCCCATGACCGTCCGGA
>CAZMPV010000336.1:0-3669 GCA_964567985.1 uncultured Gemmatimonadaceae bacterium | reverse complement strand
GGGCCGCCGAACGCCTGCAAATCTCTCCGTGATTGCCCTAGATTTTCGGGATGAGCGCGCGCCTCGACATCGACATCCTGCCCCAGCCCGACGACGTGACCTGCGGGCCGACGTGCCTGCACGCCGTCTACCGGTACTGGGGAGACGAGGTGCCCCTCGGGCGGGTGATCGACGAGGTCGCCCGCCTCGAAAATCACGGGACCGTCGCCGTGCTCCTGGGCAACCATGCCCTGGAGCGGGGATACGGCGCGACGCTCTACACGTACAACCTGAAGGTCTTCGACCCGACCTGGTTCCGGCCCGGGGTGGACCTGACGGCGAAGCTCCAGGCCCAGGCCGCCGCGAAGACCGATCGAGGCCTCCGGCGCGTGACGGAGGCGTACCTCGAGTTCCTGGAGCGGGGAGGCACGATCCACTACCGGGACCTCCGCCCCGAGCTCCTGAGCGGGATACTGAGCCAGGGGACGCCGATCCTCACGGGACTCAGCGCGACCCACCTCTACGGCTCGGCCCGGGAGGTCGAGGAGGGCCGGCGGCTCCGCTACGACGACGTCCGGGGCGAGCCGACCGGCCACTTCGTCCTCCTCTCGGGATGGGATCCGGAGGCGCGGAAGATCGGCATCGCCGACCCCCTCCGGGAGAACCCGACCTTCGAGGGACACCGCTACGAAGCCGAGGCTCACCGCGTGCTCTCGGCGATCCTCCTCGGCGCCCTCACGTACGACGCGAACTTCCTGGTGGTGAGACCGTGAAGTCGGTCGTCGTCGTCGAGAACACGAAGCGATGGCCCCTCGACGTGGAGGGCGCCGAGGTGACCTCGGCGCGGGAGTTCCTGACCGAGCCCCGCTTCGCGGACCTGAAGCGCGCGGCGGTCTTCAACCTCTGCCGCAATTACGCCTACCAGTCCATGGGCTACTACGTCTCGCTCCTGGCCGAGGCTCGTGGCCTGAGGCCGTACCCGCCGGTGGTCACCCTCCAGGGCATGCAGGAAGACGCCCTGGTCCGCCTGGTCGGCGAGGAGCTCGACGACCTCGTCCAGCGGGCGCTGGCCCCCCTCAAGGGCGACGACTTCACGCTCAGCGTCTACTTCGGCCGCAACCTGGCGGCCCGCTACGACCGCCTCTCCCGGGCGCTCTTCAACGAGTTCCCGCTCCCCTTCCTGCGAGCCCGCTTCGAGCGCGTCGGCGACGAGTGGCGCCTGGTCCGGATCCGGCCGATCGCCACCGCCGAGATCCCCGACGGGCACCGGGAGTTCGTCCTCGAGCAGGCGGAGCGCTTCTTCGCCCGGGCGCACCCCTCGGCGAAGCCCCGGCCGGCGTACCGCTTCGACGTGGCGATCCTCTGGTCCGAGGAGGACGAGTTCGCCCCCTCCGACCGCCGGGCGATCCAGCTCTTCCAGAAGGCCTTCCAGGACGAGGACATGGGAACCGAGATCCTGGAAGCCGACGAGATCGGCCGCCTCGCCCGCTTCGACGCCCTCTTCATCCGGGAGAACACCGGCGTCCAGAACCACACCTACCGCTTCGCGCTCCGGGCCGCCGCCGAGGGGCTGGTGGTGGTGGACCATCCGGACACGATCACCCGATGCTCGAACAAGGTCTTCCAGCACGAGACGTTCCGGCGCCGGAAGATCCCCACCCCCGACACGCTCCTGGTCCACGAAGGCAACGTCGGCGAGGTCGAAGCGGCGGTCGGCTTCCCCTGCGTCCTGAAGAAGCCGGACGGGACCTTCTCCCGAGGGGTCTCGAAGGTGGAATCCGCCGAGGAGCTCCGGGAGCTCCTCCCCGGGCTCCTCGAGCAGTCGTCCCTCGTGGTGGCCCAGGCCTTCACCCCGTCGAAGTTCGACTGGCGGATCGGGATCCTGGGTGGACGCCCCCTCTGGGCGGCCCGCTACCACATGGTGCCCGGCCACTGGCAGATCGCCCGGCGGCACGGCTCCGGGACCCGCTACGGAGACGTCGAGGCCGTGCCCGTCGAGGAGGTGCCGGACGAAGTGGTCGATGTGGCGCTCCGGGCAGCCGCGCCCATGGGCACGGGCCTCTTCGGCGTGGACCTGAAGCAGCACGAGGACGGGCGCCTGGCCGTCGTGGAGGTCAACGACAACCCGAACGTCGAGGCCGGCTACGAGGACGGCATCCTGGGCGAGGAGCTCTATCGGGAAGTCGCCCGCTGGTTCCGTGCCCGACTCGAGGAGCGGGGCCGGGGGCCGGCCGGGAGCGACGGGTGAGCGAGCGCCTCGGTCTCTGGGAGGGCTACGGGGTCGAGGTGGAGATGATGATCGTCGACGCCGGGCGCCTCGACGTGCGGCCGGTGGCGGACCGGCTCTTCGAGGCGATGGGGTGGGCGCCCGAAGCGGGCGAGCCGGAGGCGGAACGGGGGGACGACGCCTCGCCCGCCGAGGGCCCGCTGGCGGTTCCGGGCGATGGCCGCCGGGACGGCGAGGAGGCCTCCGTCGCAGCCGCCTCCGACCTGGAGGTGGAGGGAATCGGCTGGTCGAACGAGGTCGCGCTCCACGTCCTGGAGCTCAAGACTCCGGGACCCGCCGAGGCCCTGGAGGGTCTGGCCGCCCGCTTCCAAGAGAGCGTTCGTGCCGCGGGCGAGGCGCTGGAAGGGCTGGGCTGCAGGCTGCTTCCCGGCGGCGCCCACCCCTGGATGTACCCGGCCGACGAGTTCTGGATCTGGCCTCACGAATACACCGACGTCTACCGGGCCTACGACCGGATCTTCTCCTGTCGGGGCCACGGCTGGGCGAACCTCCAGAGCGCCCACCTGAACCTCCCCTTCCGTGGCGACGAGGAGTTCGGTCGCCTCCACGAGGCGGTCCGGCTCGTCCTCCCCCTGATGCCGGCCCTGGCCGCGAGCTCGCCGATCCTGGAGGGGGCGGTCGGCCCGGCGCTGGACAACCGGCTCCTGACCTACCGGGACAACTCCCGCCGGGTGCCGTCGGTGACCGGCGACGTCGTCCCCGAGCCCGCGGCCACCGAGGCGGAGTACCGGGAGCGGATCCTGGAACCCATCTACCGGGACCTGGAGGCCCACGATCCCGACGGCCTCCTCCGCCACGAGTGGGTCAACTCCCGGGGCGCCATCGCCCGCTTCGGCCGGGGCTCGATCGAGATCCGGGTCCTGGACGCCCAGGAGTGTCCCCGGATGGACCTGACGGTGCTCGCGGCGGTCGCCGCCGCCGTGCGCAGGGCCGCCGAGGTCCTGGACGCCGAGCCCGACGCGGCGGCCGACGCCGCCCAACCCACCCTCGTCGAGCTCATGGAGCGCACGACCCGCCACGCCCGGGCCGGAAGGATCGACGCCGGCACAGGGCCCCTCTACCAGCGCGTACTCGACCTCCCGGGCGTGCCCCGCCGGGCCGGCGACGTCTGGGAGGCCCTCCTGGAGGAGACGCTCCTCGCCGAGGGTGCCCCGGAGGAGTGGCGGGGGCCCGCCGAGGTCCTCCTGGAGGAAGGCACCCTGGCGGAGCGGATCCTCGCCGCCCTGGGGCTGGGCTGGCCCCGGGACGCCGGCGAGCGTCCCGGTCGGGAGCCGCTCCGGGAGGTCTACAGCGGGCTGGCCGACGCCCTCGCCGCCGGCGAGCCCTTCCGGCCCTGAGGGGAAGGCCGCACCCGTGACCCGGGCCGACCGCCCCCCGGTCCTCGTCACCTGCGAGCACGCCGG
>CAZMPV010000335.1:0-3687 GCA_964567985.1 uncultured Gemmatimonadaceae bacterium | reverse complement strand
GGGGGCCCGCACCCCCCCCCGGGGGGTCCACCCTGCGCAGGCGGGGTTGGCGGGGGGGGGGTTGGGGGCCCCCCCGACCCGAATGCCAGAAGCGCCCCCGCGGCGTCACACCACGGAGCCCCCGATCGCCATGATCCCGCCCACGATCAGGAGCAGCGCCACCCCCGTCCCCACCAGGTGGGGCATGTAGCTCCGCTCCTCCTCGGGCCGGCGCTTCATCACCGACGCGGTCACCTGGGCCGCCGCCGCCGCGAAGATCATCATGCTGATGTGGCCGATCAGGGCCGGATGGAATCCCCGGGTGAAGAGCACGGCCACCCCGAGGAGGATCTGGAGGTGGAGGATCCCGGCGAAGGCCGAGCCCAGGATCTTCATGCCCCGGTCGTAGCGGCGGCCCCCGAGGACCCCCACCAGGGCCCAACCCAGGGCCAGGACACCCAGGAGAAGGACCAGGTAGCGGACGCCGGAGTGGGCGTGGAAGAGCACGGCTCGCCCCCGCCTACATTCCCGAGCCCAGCAGCTCGGCGACCCGGGCCTCGAGCCGGGCCTTCGCCTCGAGCTGCTCGCCGGTCGGGGGGTAGAGGCTCCCCTGCTGGACGCCCCCGCCGGCCACGCCGCCGTAGAGGCTCCGTGCCCGGAACTGGAGCGTGCGCAGCGTGTCGGCCCGCTCCGAGTCCTCACCGGCCTCCTCCCGGGCGGCCTCGAGGCGCTCCGAGAGCTCGACGAGGTCGAGGAGGTAGTCCTCCCGGTCCCGGAGCTGGGTCTCGGTGATCCGGTCCGCCATGAGGGGGTCGAGGCGGACGGTGACCGTCCGGCTGGCCGTGCGGCCGCCGGCTTCCACGGTCACCGTGTAGTCGCCGGGCACCACGAAGGGGCCTTCGTCGTCGACGCTCCGGGGCAGCAGCTCCGTGCCTTCGGGTTGCCAGACCTCCATGGACTCCGTGGGCAGGCCGTGGCGGAGGTCCCAGTTGACCCGGTGCACGCCGGGGCCGGACGGCACCTCCATCTCCCGGACCGCCCGACCGTCGGGGGCCCGGACCGTGAGCACCGCGTCGCCGGACGCGGCCGCGCCGATCCGGTAGGTGATCAGCGCGCCGTCGTCGGGGTTCTCGCCGTGGAACTCGTCGGTGCCCCGATACGAGGTGTCCTTCCAGTACTGGACGATGGTGGCGGTCCGGATCGGGAAGAGGTGGAGCGGTCCGGACGCCGACTCGGCGTTCCAGTCGGCCAGGGGCCGGGTGTCGTCCAGGATCCAGATGCTCCGTCCGTGGGTGCCCAGGACCAGGTCCTTCTCCCGGGGGTGGACGACCATGTCGTCGTAGGCGGTGGTGGGCAGGTTCGGCATCTTCGCCCAGCTCGCGCCGGCGTCGGTGCTGACGAAGACCGAGTGCTCGGTGCCGACGAAGAGCACGTCCGGGTTGTCGGGGTGCTCGACCAGGACGTTCACCGAGCCCGACGGCAGCCCCGCGTGGAGCGGCTCCCAGCTTCGGCCGAAGTCGGTGGTCCGGAAGACGTAGGGGGCGAAGTCGCCGTCCCGGTGGGCGTCGAAGGTGGCGTACGCCCTTCCCCGGGCCCCGCGGGAGGCCACCACCCGGCTCACGTACGTGCCGTCGGGCACGCCCTGGACGTTGTCCGAGAGCTCGGTCCAGCTCTCGCCTCCGTCCCGGCTGAGCTGGAGGTTGCCGTCGTCGAAGCCCACCCAGAGGACGCCCGGGTCCAGGGGCGACTCGGCGAGCGTCGTGGCCTCGGCGTAGCTCGACGTCCCGTCGTTGGCGGAGATCTCGATGTCGGCGCCCTCCACGCCCATCAGCTCCAGGGTGTCACGGTCGGTGCCGGTGCTCAGATCCGGGGTCCGGGTCCAGCTCTCGCCCCGGTTCTTGGAGATGAAGACCCGGTTGCCGCCCACGACCACCCGCTTCGGGTCGTGCTGGGAGACGAGGCTCGGCGAGACCCAGTCGAAGCGGTACTCCTCGCCCTCTGGCTCGATCGGCTCGATGCTCATCCGGTCGCCGGTCTCGGCGTCGAAGCGGACGTAGCCGCCGTTCTGGGAGTTGCCGTAGGCGAAGCGGTGGCTGGTGGGGTCGATCTGCCAGTACATCCCGTCGCCGAAGCCGATCTGGCTCCAGTCGTCGTCGATGATCCCGATCCAGTGCCGGGTCCGGGAGGGGCCCATCCAGGAGTGGTTGTCCTGCATCCCCCCGTAGACCCGATAGGGGTCCCGCATGTCGACGCCGATGGCGTAGAACTGGCCGATGGGGAAGTTGTTCACCTTCCGGTAGTTCTCGCCCCAGTCGTAGGTCTCGTGGAGGCCCGCGTCCCCGGCCAGGTAGAAGTGCTCAGGGTCGTCGGGGTCGATCCACATGGTATGGTGGTCGGAGTGGACGCCGACGTCGTAGGTGGGGCGTCCGGAGATGTCTTCCCAGGTCTCGCCCCCGTCCGTGCTCCGCATGGCGTCCCGGGCCAGGCTGTAGACCACGTCCTCGTCGGTGGGGTCGATGAAGACGTGGGAGTAGTACATGGGCCGGGGGTCGTGGTCCGACATCTGCTCCCAGCTCGCCCCGGCGTCGGTGGTCCGGTAGGTGCCGGTGGAGGTGTCGTCGGCGGTCTCGATCAGGGCGTTGAGGACGTCGGGGTTCGTCCGGGCGATCGCCAGGCCGATCCGCCCCTTGTCTCCCGGGGGGATGCCGTTCGTCAGCTCGCTCCAGCTGTCGCCGCCGTCGGTCGTCTTCCAGATCCCGCTGCCGGGTCCGCCGCCGTTGAAGCCCCACGTCCTGCGCAGGCGCTGGTACATCGCCGCGTAGAGGACGTCGGGGTTCTCGGGGCTCATGACCAGGTCGACGGCGCCGGTCCACTCGTTCTCGCCCGCCAGGACCTTCTCCCAGCTCTCGCCGCCGTCGGTGGTCCGGTAGACGCCCCGCTCCTCGGAGCCCCGCCAGAGGTTGCCCTGGGCGGCGACGTACGCCACGTCCGGGTCGTCGGGGTGGACCCGGATCCTGGCGATGTGGCGGGTCTCTTCCAGCCCCAGGTGGCGCCAGCTCTCGCCGCCGTCGTCGGAGCGGTAGACGCCGTTGCCCCAGGAGGTGCTCTGGCGGTTCTGCTGCTCGCCGGTCCCGGCGTAGACGACGTCCCGGTCGGACGGCGCCAGGGCCACGTCGCCGAAGGTGCTCACCTCCATCGTGTCGAAGGTGTTCGTCCAGCTGTGGCCCCGGTTCGTGCTCTTCCAGAGCCCGCCCGACGCCGTGGCGACCCAGAGGGTGGAAGGGTCGTCGGGGTGGGCCGTCACGTCGTGGATGCGCCCGCCGGTCACCGCCGGTCCGATGATCCGGGGCTCGAAGGCCTCGAGCTCCTCGGTGGTGATGGGGACCGGGGCCTGGGCGCTCGTGGCGGCGGGCAGGAGCGGAATGCAGAGGGCAGCGGCGACGAGGGTGCGGAGCGGCGAAGGGATCATGCGCGGATCTCCGGATGGGCCGGGCGGCGGGAACGGGACCCGGCGAGCCGAGGATTTGTGATCGAGGAGGAAAGGGTAGAGCGACGCCCCCTTCGGGGGCAAGCGGAGCTGCTAGCCCCGACCCGCTTCCTCCAGGGCGTCCCGGACGATCGCGAGCACCTCGTCGTCCATGTCGTCGGCCCCCAGCATCCAGCGCAGGTAGTCGGGCTCGCTCCGGGCCACCTCCAGGAGGGGCCGGC
>CAZMPV010000334.1:0-3693 GCA_964567985.1 uncultured Gemmatimonadaceae bacterium | reverse complement strand
CGATCTCGGAGACGAAGAACGTCTCCCCGTCGGCGATCCCGCCTTCGATCAGCTTCCGCGCCTGCCGATGCTGTTGCGTTCCGTGCCCAATGGCGGGATCTGTGAGCCTTCGTTTCACTGAGGCCGTCAGGGGATCGGAGTAAGCTCCGGGGTCCTCGGGGCCAGAAACGTCCCGTCTCGCAGACAAGGCGAAGCCCGCAGCCTCTTCTCTTCACCAGGGAAAGCTGCGGGCTCCGAGTGCTCAGGGCCTCGCCATGTTCTCAGCGAGACGTCCCAAAGACGGAGGGAGTGTACAGATGCCGGAGCTCGTTGTCGAGAGGAAGGGGGCTCGTCGCCCGTTCGTTTGCTGCCCGTACGTGAGACGAGGGGATCGGTGGGAGCCGGTAACGCGGCCTCGGGACTGTCCGCGGGGGGAGGGCTGCCGGGTGTCGGTGAAGGACTGGCGGGAGCGCAAGACCGGCCCGGGCTTCCCGTTGCTGGTGCTGGGCTGCCGAGCCCATGGGTACTTCACGGTCTACCCGCCGGGCCACGTGCCCTACGGGCGCCAGCGGATCGCGCCGGTGAGCCCGTCGGGGGCTCTCGTGGAGGCCGAGACCCCCGAGCACAGGTGGCGGGGGACGCTTCCACGAGGCGGCGCTGGAGTGCGCGCGGGGCCGGCTGTGGCCCGCCGAGCGGGTCGGCGGCGAGGAGGTCTTCTCCGGCCTGGCGGTGACTCAGCGGCGGCATCTGATCCGGTCGGCCCGTCTGCTCGGCCTCGAGGGTGACGCGCGGCTGGGCGAGCGGGTCGCGGACCTGCTGGCTCTGACGGGTCTGGAGCACCATCGGGCCCGGCACCGGTGGCGGGGGACGAGCCGTCGCCGTGTGCGGGGACCTGTCGTGCTCGGACAGCTGCTGGCGCTGGATGCGGGCCGCCACGACCGGCTCCTGGCCGCGGGACACGCCGCCGGCCTGTGGGGTCGCCCGTGGAGGATCGATCCGGCGACCGGTCGACGCCGGCCGGTTCCCAGCCGCGACCCACCCACGACTTTCGCCGTGGCCCCCTCGTCCGGGGCCCCGTAGCGTCGGCGCCGTCCTGCCGGAAGGTGCCGGCTCGACGACCGAGGAGGCCCCGATGCCGCGACGACCGCTCGAAATCTCCCCCGAGGCCCTGTTTCGCTACCAGTGGGTGGCGGAGCTGGAGGCCCGTGTGTCCGCCGGGGAGCCGCTGGCTCGGGCCATCGAGCACATCCGCCGAGAGCCCCGCATCAGCCCCCGAGGCCGGCCGCGGTGCCCGTCGGTCAGGACGCTGTACCGGTGGCTGGCAGCCTACCGGCGCGCCGGCCTGGCGGGCCTGGAGCCGTCGGCTCGGCCGCGCATCGAGGGCTCCCGGGCGCTGTCCGAGGATTTCCTCGAGCTGCTCACCGAGGCCAAGACCCGGGACCCGGAGCTGTCGATCCCCGACGTCATCGAGCGGGCCCGGCTGGCCGGCGTGCTGGGAGCCGAAGAGCCCGTCAGCCGCACCACCGTCTGGCGGGCCGCCCGGAGGATGGGCCTTGCCACCAGCCGGCGCCGGGCCCTGGAGGTCTCGGATACCCGGCGTTTCGTGTACCCACACCGGATGATGATGGTGCTGGCCGACGGCAAGCACTTCCGGGCCGGCGCCCGGCGGCTCAAGCGCGTGGCTCTGAGCTTTCTCGACGACGCCACCCGCTTCGGGCTCGGGATCTTCGTCGGCCCCACCGAGACCACCGAGCTGTTTCTCGGCGGCCTCCACGAGATCATCCTCCGGTACGGGCTGATGACCGCGATCTATCTGGAGCGCGGGCCCGGCTTCCGCTCCCACGACACCCGGGCGGTGTTTGCCCGCCTGAAGCGCCCGCTGATCCTGGGGCGAGCCCGCTATCCGGAGGGACGCGGGAAGGTCGAGCGGTATCACCGGACTCTTATCTCCAAGGCGCTCCGCGACCTCGACGGCAACCCCGAGGTCGACCCGGACTGCAAGGCGCTTGCCCTGCGGCTCGGCCACTGGCTCACCCAGTATTACAACCACCGGCCCCACGAGGGGCTCGACGGCGCGAGCCCGGCCGAGAGATTCCACGCCGACACCCGGGATCTTCACTTGCCCTCTGATCGGGCCTGGCTGGACGCCCAATTCGTCGTCACCGAAGAGCGCACCGTCACCAAGGACCACGTCGTCTCCATCGACGGCACCCCCTACGAGGTGCCCCGCACCTGCTTCGGGCGCATCCCGATCCAGCGCCATCTGCTCACCGCACGTCTCACCGTCGACGTCGACGGCGAGCCTGTCGAGATCCATCCCGTCGATCCGATCCAAAACGCCTTCGACCGCCGGGGCCGAGACCGCGAGGCGCCGAAGGAGTCTTCGAACCCGAGAACCCTCGCCTCCGAGGCCTTCGATCGCGATTTCGGGCCCATCGTCACCGAGGACGGCGACTACCCAGACAAGGACGACACCGATGACGACGACTGAGACCGCGACTGCGATCCCCGACCTGCGGGCCCACCTCGGGTGCCACGGCGTCCCGTTTACCCGCGAGATCGATCCCTACGACCGCTTCGAGACCCCGGCGGCCAACGAGGCTCTCGCCGAGCTTCGACGCACGGTGGAGAACCGCATGTCGGCGGCTCTGATCGCCCCCTCCGGGGCCGGCAAGACCGTGCTGCTGCGGGCGCTGAGAGCCACGCTCTCGGACGCCCGCTACCGGATCCACTACGTGAAGGTCACCGATCTGTCCAAGCGCGACATGTGCCGCGAGATCGCCACCGTCTGCGGCCTCGAGCCCGTCGGCACCTACCCGAATCTGGTGCGCAAGCTCCAGGAGCGCTTCACCGCCCAGGTCGACGAGGAGGGCCTACGACCCGTCTTGCTCCTTGACGAAGCTCAGGACATGCGTCCCGAGGTGCTGGCCACCCTGCGGATCCTGACCAACTTCGATCTCGACTCCCGACTCGTGCTCTCCGTGATCCTGGCCGGAGACTCTCGCCTGCAGAGCCTGCTCCAACGCCACGAGCTCGAGCCGGTGCGACGCAGGCTCGCCCATGTGGCCACCCTGCCGCTTCTGGCCCGCGACCAGACGCGAGCCTACCTCCAGCACCGTCTGCAGCTGGCCGGAGCCTCCGAGGAGATCTTCCTCGACGAGGCCGCCGACGCCGTCCACGAGATCACCCGCGGGAATCTCAGAGCCATCGACCATCTCTGCTTCAAGAGCCTCGAGGTCGCCGCCCGACGCGACAAGCACGACGTCACCGCCGCCATGGTCACCGAGGCCCGACGCCACCTGCTGCTGTGAACCCACGCCACACCACCCGATGACCCTCGGCAACACCTCCCCGCCCCTGCCCCTGCGCGCCGCCCCGATCCTCGACTACCTCGAGCACCACCTGCCCGGCTGGCCCTTCGATCCCGCACTGGATCGGCTCTTCGTCGACGAGCTGCTCGAGGACCTCGACGAGCTCGAGGTCCTCGAGCAGATCAAGCGCTACCGCTGGTTTCACGACAACCGGCCGCCGGCCGACCGCGCTCGCCTCGCCCTAAGAAAGTGGCTCGCCACCGCACGCCGGTGAGCGGCCGTGGCCTGATCCGTGGCGCGAGAAGGAGGAGCCTACGCTCGATCAGCCTTGCCACCCAACGGGAAACGAGGCCTGCCATTGGGACCGGAACGCAACACCCCTGAACTGGCGGAGCGAGGAGAG
>CAZMPV010000333.1:219-3715 GCA_964567985.1 uncultured Gemmatimonadaceae bacterium | reverse complement strand
GGCCGGTCGTCGATGGAGAGCTGGATGTGGGCGTGGTTGTCGAAGAAGCCCGGGGCCACGATCAGCCCCTCGGCGTCCAGGACCTCGGCGGCCGAGTCGGCGGGGATGCCCTCCCGGGCCACCCGGACGATCCGGTCGTCGGCGACGGCCACGTCGGCCCGGAAGCGGTCCTCGCCGGTCCCGTCCACCACGGTCCCTCCCCGGATCACGACGTCGTAGGGTTGGGCGGAGGCGTCGGCGTCGTCGTCGGGGGACGGGGCGGTGCAGGTCAGGGATAGCAGGAGGGCGGGAAAGGCCAGAGCTGCTCCGAGACGGCGGAACCGGAGTGGGCCGGGACGGTTCATGGAGACCTCCGAGTGGAAGCGGTGTGTCGCGGGAGTCAACCTCTGGATCCGCTTCGGACGTGGCAAGCGCGGGCCTGGTCCTGGTCCTTCCGCGGATGCGGGGCTCCCAGGGGTTGCTCCGGGCCCACGGCCGACGCCAGATTTCTTCGGCTCGACGACTCGATCGGAGGTACCATGACGACGGACACCCCCTCGGGGCCAGGCCGGATCGCCGCCCTTTCCACGTTCCTCCTCCTGGCGGCGTCGCCTCTGGGGGCCCAGGCCGACTCCGACGAGGAGCGCGTCCACGACTCGGCACGCCACCGCTTCCGGGTGGTGACCGTGGCCGACGGCCTCGAGCACCCCTGGTCCCTGGCGTGGCTTCCGGACGGGCGCATGCTGATCACCGAGCGTCCCGGCCGGCTCCGGGTCGTCGAGGACGGCGAGCTCCAGGCGGACCCGATCGCCGGCACGCCGGAGGTGTGGGCGAACGGCCAGGGCGGGCTCCTGGAGGTGCTGCCCCACCCCGACTTCGCCGCGAACCGTCTCATCTACCTGAGCTACTCCAAGCCCGGCGACGACGGCGAGGAGGCCACGACCGCCCTGGTTCGCGGCCGTCTCGAGGGCGACCGCCTCCGAAACGTCGAGGAGCTCTTCGTCGCCGACGCCTGGACGGGCAGCGGCGCCCACTTCGCCGGCCGCATGTTCTGGGACGGGGAGGGCCACCTCTTCCTCGCCGTCGGTGACCGGGGCGCCGACCCCGACCTCCTGGCCGAGCAGGCGGCCCAGGATCCGTCGAACCACCAGGGCACGGTGCTGCGGCTGACCGAGGACGGCGAGCCGGCCCCCGGAAATCCCTTCGCCGGCCGCGGCGACGTCCGCCCCGAGATCTGGAGCTACGGGCACCGGAATCCCCAGGGGCTCGTGATGCACCCGGAGACCGGGGAGATCTGGGACGCCGAGCACGGTCCCCGGGGAGGCGACGAGGTCAACGTCGTGCGGCCGGGCGCCAACTACGGCTGGCCGGTCGTCTCCTACGGCGTCAACTACGACGGCACGATCTTCACCCGGGAACGGAGGCGGGAAGGTCTGGAGGATCCCGTCTGGGTGTGGGTGCCGTCCATCGCCACCTCGGGGATGACGATCTACGACGGCGACCCCTTCCCCTGGTGGAAGGGGAGCGTCTTCGTCGGCGGGCTGGCCGGGGAGGTTCTCTCACGGCTCACCGTCGACGGCCACAGGGTCGTGAGCGAGGAACGGCTCCTGGAAGGCGAGCTCGGCCGGATCCGGGACGTGCGCCAGGGGCCGGACGGCTACATCTACCTGGCCGTCGACCACCGGGCCGGCCAGCCCACGGCCGTGGTACGCCTCGAGCCCGCAGAGAGCCGGATCGAGACGCCGTAGGGACGGTTGCTCGCCATCCCCCTTCTTGGCACCTTACGGCGGTCCGAATCGGACGGCCCGCCGCCGCAGGACCACCCGACAGCCACAGATACGTCCAGTCGGGCGCCCGGGCGAAGCTCGCCCGACGGGTGCCCGCATAGCAGAGCAGGCCACCAAACGTGCCCAAACGCACCGACCTCGAGTCCATCCTGATCCTCGGCTCCGGGCCGATCGTCATCGGCCAGGCGTGCGAGTTCGACTACTCCGGGACCCAGGCGGTCCGGGCCCTCAAGGAGGAGGGCTACCGGGTGATCCTGGTCAACTCGAACCCGGCCACGATCATGACGGACCCGGACCTGGCCCACGAGACCTACATCGAGCCGCTGACCACCGAGTGGGTCCGCGAGGTTCTCGAGAAGGAGCGGCCGGACGCGATCCTGCCGACCATGGGCGGCCAGACCGCGCTCAACATCGCCATGGACCTCCACGAGGCCGGCGTCCTGAAGGAGCTGGGCGTGGAGCTCATCGGCGCCAACGAGCGCTCGATCGAGATGGCCGAGGACCGGGAGCAGTTCGCGGAGGCGATGGCCCGGATCGGCCAGGTCGTGCCCCACGGCGGCTTCGCCCGCTCCATGGAGGAGGCCGAGGAGATCATCGAGGACGTCGGCTATCCGGCCATCGTCCGCTCGAGCTACACGCTCGGGGGCACCGGCGGCAGCATCGCCTACAACCGGGAGGAGTTCGCTGCGTCGGTCCGCCGGGGCATCGACAACTCGCCCATCGGCGAGGTGCTGATCGACAAGAGCATCATCGGCTGGAAGGAGTACGAGCTCGAGGTCGTCCGGGACGGCTCGGACAACGTCATCATCATCTGCTCGATCGAGAACATCGACCCCATGGGCGTCCACACCGGCGACTCGGTCACGGTGGCGCCGGCCCAGACGCTCACCGACGTCGAGTACCAGAAGATGCGGGACGCCTCGATCGACATCATCCGGGAGATCGGCGTCGAGGCCGGGGGCTGCAACATCCAGTTCGCCGTGAACCCGGACACCGGCGAGATGCAGGTCGTGGAGATGAACCCCCGGGTCAGCCGCTCGAGCGCCCTGGCGTCGAAGGCCACCGGCTTCCCGATCGCCCGGGTCGGGGCCAAGCTCGCCGTGGGCTACCGGCTCCACGAGCTGCCCAACGACATCACGAAGACGACGCCGGCCTCCTTCGAGCCGGTCCTGGACTACTGCGTGGTCAAGTTCCCCCGCTTCGCCTTCGACAAGTTCCCCGAGGTGAACCCGGTCCTGGGCGTGCAGATGAAGGCCGTCGGCGAGACGATGGCGATCGGGCGCACCTTCCGGAGCGCGTGGCAGAAGGGGCTCCGGGGCCTGGAGATCGACCGGGACGGCTGGGACGTGGGCGAGGACCTGGAGGACGACGGCCTGGAGGCGGACGACGAGGACAGCCTCCTGGCCGCCCTCCGGCGCCCGACGGCCGAGCGGCCGTTCCAGATCAAGCGGGCCCTGGTGGCCGGTCTCTCGGTGGAGGAGATCCACGACGCCACGCACATCGACCCGTGGTTCCTCCACCACTTCCGGACGATCGTCGAGCTGGAGGAGTGGTACGCCGGCCTGGAGGACGACGAGGTGACCCCGGACGTGCTCCGGCGGATGAAGCGGGAGGGCTTCGGCGACCGGCAGCTCGCCCGCCTCCGGGGAGAGGACGAGGACGAAGTCCGGGAGCGGCGCTGGCGTCACGACATCCGGCCCACCTTCAACGTGGTGGACACCTGCGCCGGC
>CAZMPV010000333.1:0-209 GCA_964567985.1 uncultured Gemmatimonadaceae bacterium | reverse complement strand
GCGGCCGAGTTCCCGGCCCTCACCCCTTATCTTTATTCGACCTGGGGGACCGAGGACGAGACCGATCCCGACGAGCGGCCGAAGGTCCTGATCCTGGGCTCCGGGCCGAACCGGATCGGCCAGGGGATCGAGTTCGACTACTGCTGCGTCCAGGCGGTCCTGGCCCTCCGGGAGCAGGGCTACGAGACGATCATGGTGAACTCGAACCC
>CAZMPV010000332.1:0-3731 GCA_964567985.1 uncultured Gemmatimonadaceae bacterium | reverse complement strand
ATCGGGAGAGGGGCATCGCGCTCCACTCCGAGAAATACCCAGCCTCACTCCATCGGCACGACCCGCTGGATCTTGTCTCCCACCCGGTCGAAGATCTCGTCCAGGGAGCGTCCGGTGATCGTGATGCCGTGGTTCTTGAGGCCGACCACGGTGCGGGAGGGGTCGTCGGCGTCCCGGACGATGTCCGCCACCGCTTCGCCAAGCTCGTAGGTGCCGCACGGATAGTTGAAGTCGGTGGCCTCGATCCCGTCGATCCACCCGTGGACGTGCAGGATCGCCCCGACCTCCGGGTGCTCCCGGTAGATCATCCAGTGCTCGATGGCGTCCACCGAGACGCGCCGGGGCTTCACGTTCGGGGGAACGCTCAGGATCATGGCGTTCCGCTCCGGGTCGTAGTCCTTCACCAGCAGGACTTCCGTCCCGATCTCCTTCAGGTGGGACTTGTCGACGCCCGAGGCGCTCATCCAGAAGCGCTCCTCGTCCTTCCGGGCGCTCACGTTCCCGTAGCTCAGGCCCCCGATGCCGTAGAGGCGCTTGAGGTGCCGCTGGTCCCGCTCCGGCAGCATCTTGTGAAGCGGGTAGGGATTCGGCAGCAGGTCCAGGTTGTCGAGCTTCTTGCCGGCCCGGTAGATCTGCTCGGTGACCTCGTCTCCGTCCCAGAGCTCCTCGGGAAGGTCCTCCTGGAAGACGTTGTCGATGACGAGGCGGGACTCGGCCAGCGGCTCGATCCGGCGGTAGATGCGCTCGAAGTAGGCGGCCGGGTCGTGGTTCCCGGAGACCACGTAGTGGCCCTGCTCCGGGGTCAGGAAGTGGACGTCGGGGTCTTCTTCCTCGTCTCCGTTCTCCAGGGTGATGACCAGGTTCGCCAGGGAGCGGACCAGGATCGGGTAGCCCTCCTGGATCGGGTGCTCCATCGCCTCGTCCACCTGGGTGACGGAGGTCAGGAAGACGGCCTGGGCCTTCCGCCGGAAGGGACGGGGCTCGTCCGAGGGGAAGAAGTTCACCACCAGGCTGGCCTCGTCCGGGTCCTCGACGAAGGAGTGACCGTGCTCTTCCATCACCCCCTGGAGTCCCTCGGCGAACCAGCGAAAGGAGGGATCGTCGAAGTCTCCGGCGAAGAAGAATTTCATATCGGTCCTGAGAATCGAGTGCGGCTCTAATCGGTATCGGCTGCGGCCCGCCGGGGGCGTCCCGCACCGGGATCGGCAGAAGTGCGCAAAAGGTCTTCCTATTCGCCCCCGAATGCAAGGGACGACGAAGCCGGCACGATCGCAACCGATTGACCGTCTCCGGGGGGGCGGCTACCTTTTGGGCTCGGCGCGCCAACCGGCGCGCAATTTTTTTGTCCCGGGCCGATTCCGGCTCCGCGCTCCGGCGCGATCCTCCGCCGGAGCGGGTCCGGCGCGCCCGCCGCCCGAACGCCATGCTCGACGTCGGAATCATCGGCCTCCCGAACGTGGGGAAGTCTTCTCTCTTCAACGCCCTGACCGCCGCGGGCGCTCCCTCCGAGAACTACCCGTTCTGCACCGTGGAGCCGAACGTGGGCACCGTGGAGGTGCCCGACCGGCGCCTTCACGAGATCCATCGCATCAGCGAGGCGGAGGAGACGACCCCGGCCTTCATCCGCTTCGTGGACATCGCCGGGCTGGTGGAGGGGGCCTCCGAGGGGGAGGGGCTCGGCAACCAGTTTCTCGGCCAGATCCGGGAGGTGGACGCGGTGGCCCACGTGCTCCGCTGCTTCGAGGACCCGGACGTTGCCCACGTCTCGGGGAACGTCGATCCGGTACGGGACCGGGCGGTGGTGGACACCGAGCTGGCTCTCGCCGACCTGGAGACCGTGGAGCGCCGGCTGGAGAAGGTGGACCGGAAGGCCCGCACGGGCGAGAGGGACGCCATTCGGGAGAAGGAGGTCCTGGACCGGGTCCACGCGGTGCTGGCGGAGGGGCGTCCGGTCCGGGAGCTCGACCTGGACGAGGCCCGGGAGGCCGAGATCCGGGACCTCCAGCTCCTCACGCTCAAGCCCGTCCTCCACGTGGCGAACGTGGGCGAGGGCGATCTCCCGGACGGGCGGAACCGGCACGTGGAGGCCCTGGAGGCGGCGGTCGGGGGCGGTGACGGGAACGTCGTCCGGATCTGCACCGAGTTCGAGGCCGAGCTGGCCGAGCTGGAGGAGGAGGAGCGCCGGGCGTTCCTCCGGGACGCGGGGCTGGAGACCTCGGGCCTCGAGCGGGTGATCCGGGCCGCCTACGATCTCCTCGGCCTGATCACCTTCTTCACCACCAACCGGAACGAGACCCGGGCCTGGACCGTGGAGGAGGGAGCCACGGCGCCCGAGGCCGCCGGGAAGATCCACTCTGACTTCGAGCGGGGCTTCATCCGCGCCGAGACGATCGCCTGGGAAGACTACGTCGAGCTCGGAGGGATGACGCCCGCCCGGGACGCCGGAAAGGTCAGGGCCGAGGGCCGGGATTACCGGGTCCGGGACGGCGACCTGATCCTCTTCCGGTTCAACGTCTAGAAGGGTGTTGAAGAAATATGGCGGCCAGCGTGAAGGGGTCTTGCGGGACCAACGCGCTTCGCGCGTCGGTGCCCCAGACAAGGCGGAGCCCCGAAGGCGATCGGGCACCCGCCGCAGGCGGGTCGGCATCGGTGAGGGGCTCCAACAACGAGACCACGCTTCGCGTGGTGCCCGGCCGCAACCCCCCTTCACCCTTCGGGTTGGGGCGGCACGGCGCCATCTCCGTTGTTGGCGTGCCTCGACGTAGCCACGGCTATGCCTTCGGCACGCCGCCTAGGAGCTGGCAGGGCACCGCGCGGCGCAGCCGCGTGGTCCGCGCTCCCAACGCTGGCCGCCATATTTCTTCAACACCCTTCTAGGGCAGGACCCGGCCGGCCGTCCCGTCCAGGGACGACCTTCCGGGCGGGCCCGTCCCCCACCCTTCCTGTCGGGGGCGAGTCTTCATATCATTCGGGGCTGTGCCGCCGTGTGGCGTCATGACGACGCCGGGCGGGGCACGCGGAGCCATCACATTCATCCCGCTTCGCCCACGCGGCGGGGCCCGTGCGCACTGCGGACCGAGGGAGCCGACCCATGCGACTGTACGAGACCGTCTACATCTTCGACCCGGCCCTGGAAGAAGAGGCCGTGGACGAAAAGCTCGACGCCTTCCACGGCGTCGTCACCGACGCCGGCGGCGAGGTCGAGGCCGTCGATCACTGGGGCAACCGCCAACTCGCCTACCCCGTCGACGGTCACACCACCGGCTACTACGTGGTCAGCCAGTTTCTCGTGGAGCCGAACGAGCTGCCGGAGTTCGAGCGTCGCCTCCAGCTCGACGACGATCTGGTCCGGTACCTCCTGGTCGTCAACGAAGGCGAGCCGACGACCGGCATGTCGATCCTCGCGCCGCAGCCGGAGTCGGAGATCGACGACGAGGACGACGAGGAGGATCTGGACGAGGACGAGGAGGACGAGGAGGACGAGGAGGACGACGACACTCCGCCCGAGTTCGACCGGGGTCGGGGTCGCCGCCGACGGCACGACGGTCCGGCGATCGAGCTCCTGAACTACAAGGACGTGGCAACCCTCTCACGCTTCATCACCGAGCAGGGCAAGATCCTCCCGAAGCGGACGACGAAGGTCTCGGCGAAGTTCCAGCGCCAGCTCGGCAAGGCGGTGAAGCGGGCCCGCTACCTGGCCCTCGTCCCGTACGTCCGCGACCACGAGGCGT
>CAZMPV010000331.1:0-3735 GCA_964567985.1 uncultured Gemmatimonadaceae bacterium | reverse complement strand
CTCCCGGCGGCCCTCCTCCTGCACGGCCCCCCCGGCGTGGGGAAGCAGCGGTTGGCCCTCTGGGTCGCCGCCCTCGTGCTCTGCGGGGAGCCGTCGGACGAGGGCTCCTGCGGCCGATGCAAGGACTGCCGCCTCGTACGGGAGCTCGAGCACCCGGATCTCCACTGGTTCTTTCCCCTGGCCCGGCCCTCCGGCAGCCACTCCCCGGATCGGCTGGCGGAGAAGCTGGAGGAGATCCGGGCCGAGAAGCTCGCCGAGCGCCGGGACGGAATCTGGTCCACCCACTCCCCCGAGATCCGGGGCCTCTACCTGGCCATGGCCCGCACGCTCCGCCGAAGCGCGCACAAGCGGCCGGCCATGTCCGAGCGCCAGGTCTTCATCGTGGCCGAGGCCGAGGAGCTGGTGCCCCAGGCCTCGAGCCCCGAGGCGGCCAACGCGCTCCTCAAGCTCCTGGAGGAGCCCCCGGAGGGCACCTTCTTCGTCCTCACCTCGGCCCGGCCGGGCCGCCTGCTGCCGACGATCCGCTCCCGGACGTTTCCCCTCCACCTCTCTCCCCTCCCGGAGGAGACGGTGGCCCGCTTCCTGGTCTCGGAGGTGGACGCCGACGAGGAGGAGGCCCGACGGGCGGCCCGGCTCGCCCAGGGCTCGATCGGCCGGGCGCTGGACTTCCTCCCCGACGGAGACGAGGACGGGCCCCTGGACAGGCTCCGGAAGGACTCCTTCCGGCTCCTGCAGGCCGCCCTGGAGGGTCGGGCCCGGGGACTCGCCCTGGCCGCCGACTACCCGGTGAGCGGGGCCCGGACGCTCCAGGACCGCTTCGCCTACCTGGAGGAGTGGCTCCGGGACCTCTCCGCGGCCGCGGCCGGCGAGGAAGACGCGATCCTGAACCGGGACGCCCTGGCCTACCTCGTCGAGACCGCCGAGGCCCTGGAGGTCCACCCGGTGGCGGTCACCCGGGCCGTGGACGCCGTCCACACCGCCCGCAGGCTCGCCTCCGGGAACGTGAACCCCCAGCTCATCGTGGTCGGCCTGGTGAAGGAGCTCCGGGACGCCCTCCGTCCGGCGCCCGGCGAGACCGACGAGCCCGTGGGCGTGCCCGCCGGATGACCCCCGGATGACCCGAGGAGGTGGAGGACCGTGACCGACGAGCCCGGACGACCGACCCACGTGGACGAGGAGGGCCGACCCCGGATGGTGGACGTCTCCGAAAAGGACGTCAGCGACCGGACCGCCGTGGCCCGGGGTCGGATCCGCATGTCCGCCGACGCGCTCCGGGCGATCGCCGAGAGCCGAACGCCGAAGGGCGACGTCCTCCAGGTCGCAGAAGTCGCCGGCGTCATGGCCGGGAAGCGAACCGGTGAGCTGATCCCCCTCTGCCACATCCTCCCGGCGGCGTCGGTCGAGGTGTCCCTGACCCTGGACGAGGAGCTTCCGGGCGTCCGGGCCGAAGCCCGGGCCCGGATCTCCGGCCGGACCGGCGTGGAGATGGAGGCGCTGACCGCCGTCTCCCTGGCCCTCCTCACCGTCTACGACATGGTGAAGTCCCTGGACCGGGGCATGGTGATCGAGGGCGTCCGCCTCGTCCGTAAGGAGGGGGGACGCAGCGGGAGCTGGTCGGAAGAAGAGGCGAGCGGCCGGGCTCCCTGACCGGCCCGGAAGAGGCGGGTCAGCCTCCGGAGCCGGGGATCCGGACCCTGTCGCCGGGCCGGATGACAGACCGCGGGGAAAGACCGTTCACGCGCAGCAGCTCCTCGGTGGCCACGCCGTGGCGGTCGGCGATCTCGCTGATCGTGTCGCCGGTCCGGACCCTGTACTCCACGACCCCTCCGCCGGACACCCGGAGCTCGTCGCCCGGTTGAAGGAGCTCGTCGTCGCCGAGGCCGTTCCAGCGTCGGAGCTGCTCCACCCCCACCCCGTGGCGCCGGGCGATCGTCCAGAGGGACTCCCCGGAGCGGACCGTGTGGACCACCCCGTCGTCCCGGACCGTGTGCCGTGCCGCGGCGCTCCTCCGAGAAGCCGCCGTCCCGGCCCCGCCGCTCCGTCGGGCGCCCGCCGTCCGCACGCCGGAGCGCTCTCTGCCGGAAGGGGAGACGGGGACGACGATCCACTCGCCGATCTGGAGCCTCCTCGGATCGACATCCGGGTTCGCCGCGGCGATCTCCCGGACCGGGACCAGGTAGCGGTCGGCCAGGTGGCTCAGCGTCTCGCCTCTCCCGAGCCGGTGCTCCACGAAGGAGACCCGCTCCTCCGGCGGGATCTCCGCGTAGGCGTCCCTGAATCTCTCGACCCGCTCCACCGGAAGGCGCACCGTCGTCGGGCGGTGGGGCTCGGTGTAGCCCCGGCGGAGGTGGGCATTGAGAGCCGCCAGGGCGTCGGTCTCCATCCCGGCCGCCCGGGCCAGCACGTCCACCGAGGTGGCGTCCGGAACCTCGACCCCGGTGATCTCCAGGGGCGCCTCTTCGGTCACGTCGAAGCCGTAGCGGGCGGGCCGGCGCGCCACCTCGGCGGCGGCCAGGAGCTTCGGAACGAAGGCCCGGGTCTCCGAGGGGAAGTGCTCCCGGAGCGCCCAGAAGAGGCTGTCGCTGGGCTCGACGCCCGGGGCGTGCCGCCGGAGGATCCGCTCCGTGCGCCCCGGCCCGCCGTTGTATGCCGCCAGGGCCAGGTACCAGGAGCCGCCGAACTTCCCGTGAAGGTCGGCCAGGTAGTCCAGGGCCACCTCCGTCGCCCTCCAGGGATCCCGGCGCTCGTCGACGAGGGGCGTCACCCGGAGGCCGAGGAAGCGGGCGGTCGGGGGCATGAACTGCCACATCCCCGCCGCGCCCACCGGGCTCACGGCCCGGGGATTGTAGCCGCTCTCGACGATCGGCAGGTAGCGGAGCGACGGCGGGAGCTCCCGCTCCTCCAGGGCGGCGTCCACCACCGGCGCATAGCGGCCCATTCGCTCCAGATAGCGGCGGAACTGGTCCTCGCCCCACGTCTGCCAGCGGAGGATCCAGTAGTGGAGCTCCTCGGCGATCTCGGGATGCTCGGCGAGGGCCGAGCCCAGGATCGGGTCGCCGGGGTCCACCTCGACGGCGGGCGGGCTCAGGATCCCCTCCAAAGCGAAGACGTCGACTGCGGGCGCCCGGGGTGCGGCGCGCTCCGGGACGTGCACGGGCGCCGGCGGACCCGGCGGCGCGCTCGGAGCGCAGGCGGTGGTGAGCAGGGCCACGGCAGCGGCAACGAGGCCGACGCGGACAGAGCGCCGAAACCGGCGGCGTCCTGGCAGTCGGGGCGCCCTCGGGCGCCTTTCCCTCCGCGCCGGGTCCTTCCCCTCCGTCACGCCCCGGACTCCAGGACCCGGTCCACCGCGTCCAGGAGGCGATCGACGTTCTCGTGAGTCGCCCCGGCGCCCATGAGCCCGATCCGCCAGAGCTTGCCCTTCCCCGGGCCGAGACCTCCGCCGACCTCGATCCCGTGATCCTCCAGGAGCCGGCGCCGGAGGGGCCCCTCGTCCCGATCCCCCGGGAGCTCGGCCGAGGTGAGCTGGGGGAGCCGGTGGCCCTCCTGGGCGAAGAGGCTGAATCCCCGCTCCCGGAGCTCGTCCTGGAGACGCTCGCCGACCTCCCGATGCCGCTCGAAGCGGGCCTCGAGCCCCTCCTCTTCGACGATCGAGAGCCCCTCGTGGAGCCCGTATATCGTGTTGATCGGCGCCGTGTGGTGGTAGCGGCGCTCCTCGCCCAGGTAGCCGGCGAT
>CAZMPV010000330.1:0-3736 GCA_964567985.1 uncultured Gemmatimonadaceae bacterium | reverse complement strand
CCCTCTTCACCCTCTACCTGGGGCGGCGGCGGAACCTCTCGATCCTCGAGGGCCGCAAGCTGGTCCGGGCGCTCAGGGAGCTGCCGGACCAGGTCGAGCATCTCCTGGGTCTGGAGGAGCGGATCCGGGCGCTGGCCGAGACCTTCGCCGAGGCGCCGAACTTCCTCTATCTGGGACGGGGCTATCAGTTCCCGGTGGCCCTGGAGGGCGCCCTGAAGCTGAAGGAGGTCAGCTACATCCACGCCGAGGGATACCCGGCGGCGGAGATGAAGCACGGGCCGATCGCCCTCATCGACGAGCACA
This sequence comes from uncultured Gemmatimonadaceae bacterium, assembly GCA_964567985.1. Taxonomy (GTDB): domain Bacteria; phylum Gemmatimonadota; class Gemmatimonadetes; order Longimicrobiales; family Gaopeijiaceae; genus CAZMPV01. Next base: position 3,433 of record CAZMPV010000330.1, on the reverse strand, counting down.
TGCCGGTCGTGGTCCTGGCGCCGAACGACTCGGTGTACAAGAAGGTGGTGGCCAACATCGAGGAGGTGAAGGCGCGCCACGGGACGGTGATCGCCGTGGTGAGCGACGGGGGCGAGGAGCTCGAGGGGAAGGCCGACCACCTGATCCGGATTCCCCAGACGGTGCCGGCGCTTCTCCCGGTGCTCTCGACGATCCCCCTCCAGCTCCTGGCGTACCACATCGCCGTGCTCCGGGGCTGCGACGTGGACCAGCCCCGGAACCTGGCCAAGAGCGTGACGGTCGAGTGAAGACGCGGACGGGACGCGACGGATGAAGGTCGTGCTCCAGCGGGTGAGCCGGGCCCGGGTCACCGTGGGCGGGGAGGAGGTCGGGCGCATCGGCAAGGGGCTCTGTCTCCTGGTGGGAATCGGCGAGGACGACGAGCCCGAGGACGTCGACTGGATGGTCGACAAGGTCGTCGGTCTCCGGGTCTTCGCCGACGACGAGGGGAAGATGAACCTGCCCCTGGAGGAGGTGGACGGCGAGGTCCTGGCGGTGAGCCAGTTCACCCTCTACGGCGACACGAGCAAGGGGCGGCGGCCGAGCTTCGTCCACGCCGCCGGCCCGGAGAAGGCGGTGGAGCTGTACGACGACTTCGTCGCGAAGCTGCGCCGCCGGCTCCCCGGGGCCGTGGCCTCCGGCGAGTTCGGCGAGATGATGGACGTCGAGCTGGTCAACGACGGCCCGGTCACGCTGATCCTGGAATCCCGATCCGGATCCTGACGCGATGACGGCCGGGGGAAGCGCCCCGCCCCTGATCCTGGCCTCCGGATCTCCCCGGAGAGCCGCCATCCTGGAGACCCTTGGCCTGGCCCACCGTGTCGATCCGGTGGACGTGCGGGAAGAGCCGCGACCCGACGAGGCCCCGGCGGAATACGCGGAGCGCCTGGCCCGGGAGAAGGCCGCCGCCTCCCGTCCCCACTATCCCGGCGCCCTGATCCTGGCCGGAGACACGGTGGTCGTGGCAGGGGCGCGTATCCTGGAAAAGCCCGCCGACCGGGAGGCCGCCGTGGAGATGCTCCTCGCCCTCTCCGGGCGGACGCACCGGGTGGCGTCGGCCCTGGCCCTCGCGAGGCCGGAGGGTCCGGTGCTGGCGGGTGTCCGCTGGACCGAGGTCCGCTTCCGCCCCTTCGCCGCAGCCGACGCCCGGGCCTACGCCGACACCGGCGAGCCCCTGGACAAGGCCGGCGGCTACGGGATCCAGGGGATGGGCTCCGCCCTGGTCGAGTCCGTCCGCGGAGACTACTCGGGGGTCGTGGGGCTGCCGGTCTCGCTCCTGGTCGAGCTGTTGTCCGAGGCGGGCTGGCCCTACGCCTTCGGCCGCTTGCGGGAGGCGGGATGAGCGCCCACGACGAGCTCCGAATTCCACGGCCGGTGGCGTGGAGCGACGACGGGCGGGCCGTGGACATGCTGGATCAGACGCTCCTTCCGTCCGAAGAGCGGCGCCTCCGTCTGGAGAGCGCCGAGGAGGTGGCCGGGGCCATCGAGAGTCTCAAGGTCCGGGGGGCGCCGGCGATCGGCATCGCCGGGGCCATGGGCCTGGCACTCGGGATGGAGCGGGCCCTGGAGGAGGTGGGCGAAGACGACCCGGATGCCGTGGAGCGGCGGCTCCTGGAGCTCCGGGACCGCCTCGACGCCACCCGGCCCACGGGCCGGAACCTGAGCTGGGCCCTGGACCGGCTGGTGGCGGCCTACCGGCGGGCGTCCGGAGGCGGGGATCCGGCCGCCGGGGTGGAGGCCCTCCGGGCCGAGGCGGACGCCATCGCCCGGGAAGACGAGGAGATGTGCGCCCGGATCGGGGAGGCCGGCCTCGAGCTCCTTCCCCCGGCCGGGGAGGGAGTCCTGACCCACTGCAACGCCGGCGCCCTGGCCACCGGGGGCGCCGGCACCGCCCTCGCGCCCCTCTACCGGGCCCTGGCGGAGGGCCGGAGGGTCCGGGTCTTCGCCAGCGAGACCCGCCCCGTGCTCCAGGGCGCACGGCTCACGGCGTGGGAGCTGAGCCGGGCGGGGGTCGAGGCCACCGTCGTGACCGACCTGGCCACGGGCGCCCTCATGAAGGACGGGCGGGTGCGCGCCGTGATCGTCGGCGCCGACCGGATTGCCGCCAACGGCGACGCGGCCAACAAGATCGGCACGTACGCCCTGGCGGTCCTGGCCGACCACCACGGGATCCCCTTCTACGTGGCGGCGCCCCGGACGACCTTCGATGGGTCCCTGGCGTCGGGCCGGGACATCCCGATAGAGGAGCGGGACCCAGGAGAGGTCCGGGGGGTGGCGGGACGGGAGACCGCGGCCCCGGACGCCGGGGTCTGGAACCCCGCCTTCGACGTGACCCCGGCCTCCCTGATCACGGCCTTCGTCACCGACGGGGGCGTGCTGCGGCCCCCGTACGGTCCGGCGATCCGCGGGCTTCTGGACTCCGGCGACCGGCTCGCCCCCGGGGAGACCGGTGCCGACGTGACGACCTGAGATCCACCAGCGAGGAGACGAGATGAGCGCCACGGACGCGGTGCTGGCCCTGGACCAGGGGACCACGGGCTCCACGGCCCTGGTGCTGGGCCGGGACGGTCGGGTGGTCTCCCGGGCCTACTCCGAGTTCACCCAGCACTTCCCGGAGCCGGGACGGGTCGAGCACGACGCCTCGGAGATCTGGGAGGTGACGCGCTCGGTGGCCCGCCGGGCCCTGGAGGAAGCCGGTGACGAGGTCGACGTGCGGGCGGTGGGGATCACCAACCAGCGGGAGACGGTGGTCCTCTGGGACCGGGAGACCCTGGAGCCGGTCCACCGGGCCATCGTCTGGCAGGATCGCCGGACCACCGACATCTGCCGGGAGCTGAAGGAGGCCGGCGAGGAGCCCGGGATCCGGCGGCGAACCGGGCTCGTCCTGGACCCCTACTTCTCGGGCACCAAGCTGACCTGGATCTTCCGTCACCGTCCGGAGCTCCGGAGCCGTGCCGAGGCGGGCGAGCTGGCCGCCGGGACGGTGGACGCCTGGCTCGTGGCGAAGCTCACCGGCGGCCGGGTCCACGCCACCGACCACACCAACGCCTCCCGGACCCTCCTCTACGACCTCCGGGACCGGTCCTGGAGTCCGGAGCTCCTGGAGACCTTCGAGGTGCCGGGCGGAATCCTCCCGGAGGTCCGGGAGAGCAGCGGCGACTTCGGCGTGACCGGTGGAGACGCGCTGGGAATCGAGGTGCCGATCGCCGGGATCGCCGGAGACCAGCAGGCGGCCCTCTTCGGCCAGGGTTGCTGGCGCCGGGGGCTGGCCAAGAACACCTACGGCACGGGGGCGTTCCTCCTTCTCCACACCGGCGACGAAGTGGTGCCTTCAGAACACGGGCTCCTGACCACGGTGGCCTGCGACGAGCGGGGCGGGCCGGCCTACGCGCTG
>CAZMPV010000329.1:0-3737 GCA_964567985.1 uncultured Gemmatimonadaceae bacterium | reverse complement strand
CCCGAGGGCTTCCAGCGCTCCGAGTTCCTCCTGGAGCACGGGATGGTGGACCGGGTGGTGGACCGGCGGGAGATGCGGGAGACCGTGGCCGCGCTGCTCCGCCACATGTGGGCCGGATGGAAGGACCGGGAGTGAGCCCGGAGGACTCCACCGAAAAGCTCTCGCCGCAGCGCCTGGACGTACCCGGCTTCGACGCTCTCGCGGCCAGGCTCTTCCCGCCGCTCCCCACCGACGTCGAGTGGGGCCTGGAGCGGGTCCGGGACGCCCTGGCCGAGGTCGGAAATCCCCACCTCTCCGCCCCCTCCCTGCACGTGGGCGGCACCAACGGGAAGGGCTCGGTCGCCGCCGTATGGGCGTCGGTCCTCCGGGCCCACGGCCGGCGGGTGGGCCTCTACACCTCGCCCCACCTGAGCTCGTTCCGGGAGCGCTACCGGGTGGACGGGCGGCCCCTGGACGCCGGGAGCCTGGAGGCGGCGGCCCGGGAGCTGAGGGACGTGGTCTCCCGCCACGGTCTGACCTTCTTCGAGGCCGCGACCGTGCTCGCCTTCCACGTCTTTCGCCTCCGGGGCGTGGACGTGACCGTGGCCGAGGTCGGCCTGGGCGGACGCCTGGACGCCACCAACGTTCTCGAGCCCGAGGTCACGGCGGTGACGAACGTGGCCCTGGACCACACCGAGTTCCTGGGCGCCGAGCTCACCGACATCGCCCGTGAGAAGGGCGGCATCGCCAAGGCGGGCGTCCCCTTCGTCACGGCCGAGGACCGCCCCGAGCTGGTGGCGATCCTGGAGGCCGCCGCGGCCGATGCCGGGGCGCCCTTTCACCGTCTTCGACACGACCGGGACTTCCGGAGCGTGATCACCGGTCTGGACGGCACCCGGCTGACCGTGACCACCGACGCCTGGGGCGAGCTTTCCCTCGAGAGCACGCTGGTCGGCAGGCATCAGGCGATGAACGTGGCCCTGGCGGTCCGGGCCCTGGAGCACGTGCCGCCGCCGCTCCGGCCGCCGGTGGAGGCGGTCCTGGACGGCGTGTCGGGGACGGTCTGGCCGGGGCGGCTCCAGGTGGAGCGGCGGCGGGGCAGGACGTGGATCCTGGACGTGGCCCACAACCCGGCGGGGGTGGAGGCCCTGGCCGCCACCCTCCGGGAGCTCGAACCGCCCCGGCCCTGGTCGGTGGTCGTCGGCATCCTGGGGGACAAGGACTGGCGCGCCATGCTGCCGCCGCTCTTCCGGCCGGCCGACGGAGCCTTCCTGACCCAGGCCCCCACGGCGCCGGAGCACCGTCGGTGGAATCCCGAAGAAGCCCTGGCGGCGATCGAGGGGACGTTCCCCGCCGAGGTGATCCCGGACCTCGACGAAGCCCTGGCCCGGGCCCAGGAGGCCTCGGCCCCGGCCGGGACGGTGGTGGTCACCGGATCCCACTACACCGTGGGAGCGGCGCTCCGGAATCTCGGATGCGCTCCGGACGACCCCGGGGGCTGAGCGGTCGGGATCGCCCCTTCGAGCTCCGCCGCGGGAGCGTCCCGGGGGCCCGCGCCGGGCCCGGGACCGCACCTTGATCGGCCCTCCACCTTTGACCACATTCGCCGCCATGACGCCAGATCAGACGTTCTCCAGGCTACCGGGCTTCCGGGACTTCCTCCCGGAGGACCTGGCGCTCCGGTCCCACATCTTCCGCGCGTGGCGTCGCGTGTCCCGACGATACGGCTTCCAGGAATACGACGGGCCACCCCTGGAGGCCCTGGAGCTCTACACCGAGAAGAGCGGCGAGGAGATCGTCGAGCAGCTCTACCACTTCACGGACAAGGGCGACCGGGAGGTGGCGCTGCGGCCCGAGATGACCCCGTCCCTGGCCCGGATCCTGGGCGCCCACAGCCGGGCCATGCCCAAGCCGATCCGGTGGTTCAGCGTGCCCCAGCTCTTCCGCTACGAGCGGCAGCAGCGGGGCCGGCTCCGGGAGCACTTCCAGTGGAACGTGGACGTGGTGGGCGAGGAGAGCGTGGACGCGGACGCCGAGGTCCTGGCCGTGGCGGTGGACGGCCTCCGGGAGCTGGGCCTCGGCGTCGAGGACTTCCGGGCCCGGGTCTCGGACCGCCGTCTCCTGTCGGCGCTGCTCCGGAGCGTCGGGGTCGCCGAGGAGGAGCTCGTGCCCGTCTACGGGGTGGTGGACAAGCTCGAGCGGGAGTCCGCGGAGACGCTCCTCGAGCACCTCGTGGAAGAGGTGGGGCTACAGGCCGGGACGGCCGAGGTGGTGCTCGGCGTCTTCGACGAGCCGGACCTCGAGAGCATCGTCGAGCGGTACGGCGACCGGGAGGCCGTGGCCGCGGCGGTGGAGCGGATGGAGCGCTACCTCTCCACCCTGGAGAGCCTCGGGGTCGGGGACTTCGTGGACTTCGACCTGACCATCGTCCGGGGGCTGGCGTACTATACCGGGATCGTCTTCGAGCTCTTCGACCGCCGGGGAGAGCTCCGGGCGATCTGCGGGGGTGGCCGCTACGACCGGCTCCTGGAGATGGTCGGCGGCGAGCCGCTGCCGGCCGTCGGCTTCGGCATGGGCGACGTCGTCCTGGGCGAGCTCCTGGCCGAGCGGGGTCTGGTCCCGGAGCACGAGCGGGAGGTGGACCTCTTCGTCGTGGCCATCACCGACGCCGAGCGACCCCTCGCCCTGGAGCTGGCCCGGGTCCAGCGTGCCCAGGGCCGGAGCGTGACCTACTCCCTGGGCGATCAGTCGGTGCGGAAGCAGTTCTCCCAGGCGGGGCAGGAGGGGGCCCGGCAGGTGGTCGTGCTGGGCCCCGACGAGGTCTCCCGGGGTCGGGCCGTCGTCCGGGACATGGAGAGCGGCGAGGAGCGGGAAGTGGAGCTGACCGAGCTGGGCGTCGAGGGCGAGCCGGGGAGCGCGACGTGAGCGATTCCGGAGATCCGACCCGGGAAGCGATGGAGCGGGCGATCCGCCGCCTGAACGTGCTGGAGTACGTGATCCTCGGCTTCACCGCGCTCCTGGCGATCCTGGGAGGTGCCCTGGTCGCCTGGCTCCTGAGCTCGACGCTGGAGGTGCCCTTCCGGCTCTCCTGGTTCGTGGCCTCGCTCCTTCTCTTCGTGGTGCCCGGTGCGGTCGTCTACGGGCGGGAGCGGCGGGCCGAGCGGAGCCTGAAGGACGAGCGGGAGCGGCGGGCCCGGGAGCGGGCGAGCGAGCAGAGCGAGAGCGCGAACACGGTGAGGGACGCGGATGGGTGACAAGGGACTGACTCCGAGAAGCGAAGACTTCAACGACTGGTACAACGAAGTCGTCCTCCAGGCCGAGCTGGCCGACTACTCCCCGGTCCGGGGGAGCATGGTCATCCGGCCCTGGGGCTATGGGATCTGGGAGCGGATGAAGGACGCCCTGGACGGGATGTTCAAGGAGACGGGGCACGAGAACGCCTACTTCCCGCTCCTGATCCCCATGAGCTTCATCGAGAAGGAGGCCGAGCACGTCGAGGGCTTCAAGCCCGAGCTCGCCGTGGTGACCCACGCCGGCGGCGACGAGCTCGGAGAGCCCCTGGCCATCCGGCCCACCTCCGAGACCATCATCTACTCGATGATGGGGAAGTGGGTGCAGAGCTACCGGGACCTGCCGGTGCTGCTGAACCAGTGGGCCAACGTCATGCGGTGGGAGCTCCGGACCAAGCTCTTCCTCCGGACGACCGAGTTCCTCTGGCAGGAGGGTCACACGGCCCACGCCACCGCCGAGGAGGCCGA
>CAZMPV010000328.1:0-3744 GCA_964567985.1 uncultured Gemmatimonadaceae bacterium | reverse complement strand
GAAGGCCATGAGCAGCCCCAGGACGCCCACGCCCAGGGTGAACTCGTCGGGGTTGATGTAGAAGCGGGCGTCGCTCAGGGCGATGCCGAGGAGGATGGTGAAGAATACGCCGCCGCGGACGGCCTCGCCCGAGACCCCGGAGTGGAGGAACATCCCGGCCCACACCAGGCTCGTGGCCAGCTCCACCAGGGGGTACTGGATGGAGATCGGCTCTCCGCACGAGCGGCAGCGCCCCAGGAGGAAGATCCAGCCCAGGACCGGGATGTTGTCGTACCAGCGGATCGGCGCGCTGCAGACCGGGCAGCGGGAGCGTGGTGTCACCACCGACTCCTCCCGGGGCCACCGGAGCGAGCAGACGTTGAGGAAGGAGCCGACCGCCAGCCCGAAGAGCCCCGCCACGATCGACGCCGTCATTCCACCCGCTCCCGCCGGAGCTCGTAGAGGAGGATGGCGCCGGCCACGCCCACGTTCAGGGACTCGGCCCCGCCGGGCATGGGCACCGCGATCCGGGTACGGGCGACCTCGAGGAGCTCGTCCCGGACGCCGGCGCCCTCGTTGCCGACCGCCAGGGCCCAGGGCCGGGGGGGCCGGGCCTCGGCCACGTCGACGCCCCCGGCCTTCGCCGCCAGGAGGGCCACCCCGCCCTCGGCGCACCAGACCCGGACCCCCTCCCAGCCCTCTTTGAGCACCGGGACGTGGAAGGACGCGCCCGCAGCCGCCCGGACCGCCTTGGGGTTCCAGGGATCGACGGTGCCGTCCAGAGCCACGACCGCGTCCACGGCGAACGCCCGGCCGGCCCGGACCAGGGTGCCCAGATTCCCGGGGTCCTGCACCCTGTCCAGGAGCAGGTAGCGGCCCTCGGCTTCCTCCGGGATCGTCTCCAGGCTCCACGCGGGCTCGTCGCAGACCAGGAGCACCCCCTGTGGCGACTCGGTGTCGGAGAGGGCCTCGAGCTCCTCGTCGGTCACGATCTCCACGGGAGTGCCCGCCTCCTCCAGCCGGGCCAGGAGGCCACGGCCCCGCTCCCCGCGCCCGAAGCCGTCGGAGACCACGGCGAAACGGAGGTCGATCCCGGCGTCCAGCACCTCGGACGCCACCCGTGGCCCCTCGACGAGCACCTGGGCCTCCCGGGGCCGCATCCGGCTGTTCCGGAGCCGTCCGATGAGCTTCTCCTTCCTCGCGCTCAGGCTCACGCCGTCGTCGTCTCCCGGTCCGGTCGGGCGGTTCATCGTCCCTCGAAGCGCCCTTATCTTATCCACCACGATGACTGAAACGAAGCTCCCCATCGCCCTGACCTTCGCCGGCAGCGACAGCGGAGGGGGCGCCGGCATCCAGGCCGACCTGAAGACGTTCCACGCCTTCGGGGTCTTCGGCACGTCGGTCCTCACGGCGGTCACGGCCCAGAACACCGTCGGGGTCCGGGCGGTGCATCCGATCCCCCCCGACGTCGTCCGGGCCCAGCTCGACGCCGTGGTCGAGGACCTCCGCCCCGGGGCGCTCAAGAGCGGCATGCTCGCGAGCGCCGTGCTGGTGCGCACCCTCGCCGGGGCCCTGGACGACCACGAGCTGGAGAAGTACGTGCTCGATCCCGTGATGGTCGCCACCAGCGGCGACCGCCTCCTGGACGAGGACGCCGAAGACGCCGTAGCCGCCGAGCTCGTTCCCCGGGCCGCCCTCGTCACGCCGAACCTCCACGAGGCCCGGATCCTCACCGGCGAAGCGGTGGATGGCGTGGACGCCATGGCCCGGGCGGCCCGCATCCTCGTGGACCGGGGCGCCGGGGCGGCCCTCGTGAAGGGCGGCCACCTCTCGGAGGACGAGGCCGTCGACCTCCTCTGGGACGGCCGGGAGGAGCGCCGCTGGCGTCGGGCCCGGATCTCGACCCGCCACACCCACGGGACCGGCTGCACCCTCTCCGCCGGCTGCGCCGCCGGGCTGGCACGGGGGCTCTCCCTCCCGGAGGCCGTGGACCGGGCCATCGACTTCGTGACCCGGGCCATCGCGTCCGCGCCGGGCCTGGGCGACGGCCACGGCCCCGTCAACCACTTCGCCGGAACCGACGTCCTCCCGGGCCTGGAGGCCGACGGCACCTGAGAGCTCCCGGCTCACCCCGGCAACGAAGAGAGAATCTCCCGGATCAGGCGCTCCAGGGTGGCGCCCGCCCGACGCCCGGTCTCCACGACCTCCTCGTGGGAGAGGAGCTCGTCGGAGAGGCCCGCCGCCCGGTTCGTGACGACGGAGACGGCCACCACCCGGAGGCCCAGGGACCGGGCGGCGACGACCGAGGGCACGGTGGACATGCCCACCACGTCCGCCCCGGCCCGGGCCAGCGCCCGGATCTCGGCGGGCGTCTCGTAGCTCGGGCCGGTGAGGGCCGCGTAGGTGCCCCGGTGGAGCCGGATCCCCAGCCGGGAGGCGGCCGCCATCGCCTCGCCGGCGAGCCCGGGGTCGTAGGGGGCGCTCATGTCCGGAAAGCGAGGCTCCCCCGCCCGGAGGGGCCCCGTAAGAGGATTCCGGAACTGGAGGTTCAGATGGTCGTCGAGGAGGACCAGGGCCCCAGGCTCCAGGTGCCGGCCGATCCCTCCCGCCGCGTTCGTGAGCATCGTGACCTCGGCGCCGACGGCGGCCGCGATGCGCACCGGCGCCGCCACCACCTCCGCCGGCCACCCCTCGTAGAGGTGGTAGCGGCCGGACTGGACCAGGACGGCCCGCCCCTCGAGCCGGCCGGCCAGGAAGCGTCCGGCGTGGCCGGCGACCCCGGCGGCCGGTAGCCCGGGCAGCTCCTGGAAGGGCACCACGACCGGCTCGTCGATGGCCTCGGCCAGGGGTCCCAGCCCGGAGCCCAGGACCAGGTGGATCCGGGGGCCACCCCCGATGCGGGCCCCGAGCGCCCGGGCGGCGCCCAGGACGTCGACGCTCCGGGCCGTCTCCCTCCGACCGCCGTCGCTCATCGCGCGCCCCGGTCGCTCACCACCAACCCCCGTGCCTGATCTCCTTCCGGGAGAGCTTGCGGTGGCTGCGCTTGGCCTCCACCAGGTCCCGGTTCACGAAGATCCAGAGCAGGACGACGCCCGCCAGGAAGCCGCCCACGTGGGCCCAGAACGCCACTCCGGCTCCCGGCCCGGCCACGCCCGACGAGGCGAGCTGGATCAGGAACCAGTAGCCCAGGAAGATCCACGCCGGCAGGTCCACGAAGGTGATGAAGAGGATGATGACGAGGAGGGTGCGGACCCGGGCTCGGGGGTAGAGGAGCATGTAGGCGCCCATGATCCCCGAGATCGCCCCGGAGGCGCCGACCATCGGCACCCCGGACGCGGGGGCGGAGACCACGTGGGCGCCCGCCGCCACCGCCCCGACGCCCAGGTAGAAGAGAAGGAAGGGGAGGTGGCCCATGGAGTCCTCGACGTTGTTCCCGAAGATCCAGAGGAACCACATGTTCCCGATCAGGTGCGCCCAGCTCCCGTGGAGGAACATCGACGTGAAGAGCGCTCCCCAGGTCAGCCCCCCGATCTCGCAGGCCACCCCCGGGCGGCGCCGGACCATCTCCGGCAGCCGGGGCTCGCTCCCCGTCAGCTCCGCCGGGATCGCCCCCCAGGTGCAGACCGACTCCATCAGCGTCTCCGACGCGAATCCCGCCCCCTGGACCACGACCCACACCCCCACGGACCCCGCGATGAGGGCCACGGTGAAGATCGGAAAGATCTCCGTGGGATTGTCGTCGTAGAGAGGAAACATCCGGTGCCC
>CAZMPV010000327.1:0-3756 GCA_964567985.1 uncultured Gemmatimonadaceae bacterium | reverse complement strand
CGGAAGGAGCGGCAGGCGATCGTCGCCGATACCCTGGACCGCTTCAACATCGTGGCCAAGAAGGACCTCTACCCGTCGCAGCTCTCCGGCGGCCAGCAGCAGCTCGTCGGGGTTGCCCGGGCGGTGGTCGCCGAGCCGGAGCTCATCCTCGCCGACGAGCCCACGGGGAGCCTCCACACCAGCCAGGGAAAGATGATCATGGACCTCCTGGCCGAGCTGAACCGGGAGGGGACCACGATCATCCAGGTGACCCACAACGAGCGGTGGGCCGACTACGGCAACCGGATCGTCCAGCTCAAGGACGGCTGGATCGTGGACGAAGAGTGACGCGCCGGGATTGCCATGACCCCCGAGAGCCAACCTCCCCGGATCCTGGTCGCCGACGACCAGGCCGACGTCCTCGAGGCCCTCCGTCTCCTGCTCAAGGGCGAGGGCTACGAGATCGAGACCGCCGCCTCCCCCGCCGCGGTGGTACGGGCCGTGGAGAAGCAGGATTTCGACTGTGCCCTCATCGACCTCAACTACACCCGGGACACGACCTCGGGGAAGGAGGGGCTGGACCTCCTGAGTCACCTCCGGGGGCTCGACCCCACCCTTCCCGTGGTGGTGATGACGGCCTGGGGCTCGGTGGAGGGCGCGGTGGAGGCGATGCGCCGGGGCGCACGGGACTACGTGGAGAAGCCCTGGGACAACGAGCGGCTCCTGGCCACCCTCCGGACCCACGTGGAGCTGGGGCGGGCGCTGCGGCGCTCCCAGAAGCTGGAGAGCGAGAACCGGCGCCTGAGCAGGGAAGGGGCCCCGGAATTCATCGCCGAGTCCCCGGCCATGGAGCCGGTCCTGGAGCTCATGGAGCGGGTCGGCCCCTCGGACGCCAACGTCCTGATCACCGGGGAGCACGGGACGGGCAAGGAGGTGGTCGCCCGCTGGCTCCACGCCGTCTCGGATCGCTCCGATGGGCCCTTCATCGCCGTGAACGCCGGCGGCTTCTCCGAAGGGGTCTTCGAGAGCGAGCTCTTCGGCCACGTGAAGGGCGCCTTCACCGACGCCAAGGAGGACCGGGTCGGCTGCTTCGAGCTCGCCGACGGCGGCACGCTCTTCCTGGACGAGATCGCCAACGTCCCGATCAAGCAGCAGGCCCGGCTCCTCCGGGTTCTGGAGAGCGGCGAGATCCAGCGCGTCGGTTCGTCGAAGGTCCGGGAGGTCGACGTCCGGATCCTCTCGGCGACGAACGCCGACATCGGCGAGGCGGTGGCCGCCGGCGACTTCCGGGAGGATCTCCTCTATCGGCTGAACACGGTGGAGATCCACCTCCCCCCCCTGCGGGAGCGGCGGGAGGACGTCCCCCTGCTGGCCCGCCGCTTCCTGGAGCGGGAGGCCGAGCACTACGGCAAGGAGCTCGGGGGCTTCAGCGAGGACGCCCTCCAGGCCCTCCTCAAGCACCCCTGGCCCGGCAACGTCAGGGAGCTGGAGCACGCCGTGGAGCGGGCGGTCCTCATGGCCCGGGGCCCGGAGATCGAGGTCACCGACCTGGGGCTCCGGCGCCGGGAGGACGGCACGGTCTTCCTCGAGGAGATGACGCTGGAAGAGGCCGAGGAGGTCATGATCGAGAAGGCCCTGGAGCGCCACGACGGCAACGTGACCCGGGCGGCCGAGGACCTGGGTCTCAGCCGGAGCGCCCTCTACCGCCGGATGGACCGGTATGACCTGTGAGCGGCGGCGAGGCCGGTGAGGGCCGGACCGACGTGACTCCGGAGGAAGAGGACGCCCCGGGTCGCCTCCCCTTCGATCTCCGGGTCTTCCTCCTCGCCCTCCTCGCGGGCCTGCCCGGCGTGGGAGCGGCGCTCCTCCTCCTCTGGCTCGGCGCTTACTCCCCCAAGCTCCAGTGGACGGGGACCATCGTCCTCCTCCCTCTCTGGATCGGCCTGGCCTACGCCCTCAGGGAGCGGGTGGTCCGGCCGCTGCAGACGCTCTCCAACATGCTGGCGGCCTTCCGGGAGGGGGACTTCTCGATCCGGGCCCGGGGCGCGGGCACCCGGGATCCCCTGGCCCTGGCCTTTCTGGAGCTGAACGCCCTGGAGGAGGTCCTCCGGGAACAGCGCCTCGGGGCCGTCGAGGCCAGCGCGCTCCTCCAGCGGGTCCTCTCCGAGATCGACGTCGCCGTCTTCGCCTTCGACGAGGACGAGCGGCTGCGGCTGTTGAACCGGGCCGCCGAGCGCCTCCTCGGCCGACCGGAGGAGCGGGTCCTGGGGAAGCGGGCCGAAGAGCTCCGCCTGGACGGCGTTCTGCGGGGCGCGGCCCCCCGGACCGTCGAGCTGAGCCACCCGGGGGGCACGGGCCGCTGGGAGGTCCGGAAGAGCGTCGTCCGCCAGGAGGGGCAGCGGCTCACCCTCATGGTCCTCTCCGACCTGAGCCGGGCCCTCCGGGAGGAGGAGCGCCAGGCGTGGAAGCGTCTGGTCCGGGTCCTGGGCCACGAGATCAACAACTCCCTGGCCCCGATCAAGTCGATCTCCGGGAGCCTCCGGGGGCTGCTGCGCCGGGAGGACCGGCCCGCGGACCGGGACGAGGACCTGGCCCGGGGGCTCGAGGTCATCTCCGGTCGGGCCGAGTCGCTGAGCCGCTTCATGGAGGCGTACGCCCAGCTCGCCCGTCTCCCCCGTCCCGAGCTCGGGCCCGTGGATGTCGAGGAGTGGGTCCGACACGTGGTCCGCCTCGAGACCCGGGCCGAGGTCCGGGTCCGTGGCGGGCCGGAAGTCTCGATCCGGGCCGACCGGGACCAGCTCGAGCAGGCCCTCATCAACCTGGTCGGCAACGCCGTGGACGCCGCGGAGGAGACCGGCGGGGAGGTGTCGGTGCGCTGGCGGCTCCGGGACGACCACCTCCACGTGGTCGTCGAGGACGAGGGCCCGGGCCTGCCCGAGACCGGCAACCTCTTCGTGCCCTTCTATACGACCAAGCCCTCCGGCTCCGGCATCGGGCTGGTCCTGAGCCGCCAGATCGTCGAGAGCCACGGCGGCACCCTGACCCTGGAGGACCGGGAGGACGGCTCCGGCGCCCGGGCCCTGATGGTGCTGCCCCGGGACCCCGAGGACGCGGGCTGAGCCACCCTTCCCGGCCACGCAACCCTTTCCCCGGGCTCTTTGTCTCACGTGCGAAGACGGAGATGAGGCTCCTGCCACACGCTTCTCGGCTCGAAAGGCCTGACGGGGTGAACGACGACGCGCTGATCGCCCGGGCTCGCTCGGGGGACCAGGACGCATTCCGGACCCTCTACGACCGCAACGTGGATCGCACGTTTCGCGTGGTCTTCCGGATGGTCGGAGAAGAGGAGCGGGCCCGGGACTACACCCAGGAGGCCTTCATCCGGGCCTTCCGGAAGCTGGACCAGTTCCGGGGAGACGCCGCGTTCTCGACCTGGCTCCATCGGATCGCCGTGTCGGTCACCCTGAACGGCATCCGGCGCCGGAAGCGGCGGCGGGAGCGGGAGCTCGATCTGGATCACGCCGCGGGCCTGGCCGCCCCGGAGGCCTCCGCCGAGCCGGACCTCCGGGATCGCGTCCGCCGGGCCGTGGACGGCCTGTCGGAGATCTACCGGACCGTCTTCCTGATGCACGACCTGGAAGGATTCACACACGAGGAGATCGCCGAGGTCCTGGACGTGGCCGTGGGAACGTCGAAGGCCCGGCTCTCCCGGGCCCGGGCCAAGCTCCGGGAGAGCCTCGGCGACGCCGTGGAGGAGTACGCATGAAGAGAGAGGAC
>CAZMPV010000326.1:0-3759 GCA_964567985.1 uncultured Gemmatimonadaceae bacterium | reverse complement strand
AGCGCCTCGAGCTGGGCCGGCGTCAGGCCCCGGATCTCCCGACCCTCGTCCTTGAGGGCCCCGGGACGGAGCTCGGTGAAGAAGTTCACGCCCTGGCGGAAGACCCGTCCGTAGGGCGACTCGGGCAGGGTGATGATCTTCTTGTACGCCTCGCCCAGGTCCCGGGCCTGCTCCATGTGGTCCAGGAAGCGGTCGCCCTGCCGACGCAGGACCCGGAACTGGCGCCACTTCCAGAAGATCAGCACCCAGGAGGCGAAGGAGAAGATCGCCAGCACCACGAGCACCAGGATCGTGGGCAGGGTGGCCTGGGTGACCATCTGCCACGCCGTCTGGGGCGGGCCGGCCTGGAGGGCCGCGCTCAGAACCACCGGCGCGCCGAAGAAGGCCGCCAGGCCTCCGCCGACCGCCGCCATCAGGAGACCCGCACCCGTCACGACGCCGCCTCCACGGCGTCCGCTCCGGCGATGTGCCGGTAGGTGAGGCGGAGCCCCTCCTTGAGGTCGGTCCGGGGCGACCAGCCCCGGGAGCGGAGCTTCTCCACGTCCAGGGTGCTGTGGCGCAGCTCCCCCGGACGCTCGCCCCGGTACTCCCGGCCGGGCCGTCGGCCGGCCACCCCCTCCAGGGCGTCGGCCAGCCGGTTCACGCTCGTCCCCACTCCGGTACCCACGTTGTACGCCACGGCGTCGATCCCTCCGTTCTCCGAGAGTCCCAGCTCCGAGGCCTTCATGTTCGCGCTCACCACGTCGCCCACGTAGACGTAGTCCCGGGTCTGCTCGCCGTCGCCGAAGATCGTCAGCGGCTCGTTCGCCTCGAGCCGGCTCGAGAAGATGGCGACGACCCCGGCCTCCCCGTGGGGGTCCTGCCGGGGCCCGTAGACGTTGGCGTAGCGGAGCGCCACGTACTCGAGCCCGTGAACCTCCCGGTAGTAGTGGAGGTAGTGCTCGCCGGAGAGCTTGCTCACCCCGTACGGCGATAGGGGCAGCTTCGGCGCCGTCTCCGGCGTCGGAATCTCCTCGGGCTCGCCGTAGATCACGCCGCCGCTGGAGACGTAGACGAAGCGGGTGGCGCCCACCTCCCTCGCCCCCTCGCAGAGATTCAGCAGCCCCAGCGTGTTGACCCGGGCGTCGAAGACCGGGTCGTCCACCGACGTCCGCACGTCGATCTGGGCGGCGTGGTGGTTCACGACGTCGAAGCCCACCTCCCGGAAGAGGTCCCGAATGCCGGGATCCTCGACGGACATCTCGTGGAAGCGGGCTCCCTCGGGCACGTTCTCCCGCCGTCCGCTCGAAAGGTCGTCCACCACCCAGACCTCGTGGCCCCGGGCGAGGTAGGCGTCGGCCACGTGGCTCCCGATGAAGCCCGCCCCTCCGGTGACCAGCACCCTGCGGCTATCCGTCGTCGTCATCTCCGATGTCATCCTTCGTCGTTTCCAGGTCGTAGAGATACCGAACCGCCTCCATCAGGTCCGGGGCCCGGCCGTTGGCCGCCCCCTCCTTGAGACGCACCGTCGGCTCGTGGAGCAGCTTGTTCACCAGCCGCCGGGCCAGCTCCTCCACCCGCTCCCGGTCCTCCTCGCTCAGGTGGTCCAGCCCCGACAGCGCCCGCTCCAGCTCCTCCCGGCGGAGCGCGTGCACCCGGCTCCGGAGGTCCCGAATCAGGGGCACGACCTCCCGGGACGCAAGCCAGGACCGGAAGTCCCGGGCCTCGGCCCTGATGATCTCCTCGGCTCCGGGAACCGCCGCGCGCCGGCGCTCCAGGTTCTCGTCCACGATCTGCCGCAGGTCGTCCACGTTGTAGAGGAAGACGTTGGGCTCGTCGCCCACCGCCGGCTCCACGTCCCGGGGGATCGCGATGTCGATGACCAGGAAGGGCCGCCGGGGCCCCTCGGGGAAGGCGGCCCTGAGGCCCTCCAGCGTCAGGAGGGGATGGGGCGCCGCCGTCGAGGCGACCACGATGTCGCTCTCCCCGAGCGGCCCCGCCATCTCCTCGAAGCGGACCGGCGTCCCCGAGAGGCGCTCGGCCAGCTCCCGGGCCCGGTCGTACGTCCGGTTGGCCACGACGGTCCCCCGGACGCCCTCCCGGGACAGGGCCTCGACCACCAGCTCGGCGTTGGTGCCGGCCCCGAGGACCATGACCTGCCGGTCCCGCAGATTTCCGAAGACCTTCGCCGCCAGGTCCACGGCCACCGACGCCACCGACGCCGCCCCCTCGCCCAGCCGGGTCTCGTGGCGGACCCGGCCGCCCACCGAGAGCGCCCGCTCGAAGAGCCGGGTCAGGATCGCCCCGGCCAGCGGCGGCTCGGCCGGCGCCTCGGCCGCCCACTCGTAGGCCTCCTGGACCTGCCCCTGGATCTCCGCCTCTCCCAGGATCATCGAGTCGATGCCGGCGGCCACCCGGAAGAGGTGGCGGACGGCGTCGTCGCCCCGGTGCCGGTAGATGAAGCGCTCCGCCGGCTCCGGCAGCGATCCCGCACGTCGGGCCAGGAGCCGACTCCCGGCACCGATCGCCTCCTCGTCGGCCGGGTGGAGGTAGAGCTCCGTCCGGTTGCACGTGGAGAGGAGCACCGCTTCCCGGACGCCCGCCTCCTCCCGGAGCTCCTGGAGCCCCCGGACGGCCTCGCCCCGGGGAAAGGCGAAGCGCTCCCGGACCTCGACCGGCGCCGTGTGGTGGCTGACCCCTATCACTGCAAGCGGCATACCACGGATTACCGGCTCACAGGAAAAAGGCTCCCTGGACCAGGGTCGCCCGGATCACCACGTAGGCCAGGAGCACGGCGCCGAAGCCCGCCACCGCGGCCAGCGCGCCCCGGCGCTCCCGGCGGCCGGCGCCGAGCCGCGCGGCCAGCGACGCCACCACCACGAACCAGGAGAAGATCCCCCAGAGGACCTTCGGGTCGCCGGCCTGGAACGTCTGGCGGAAGCGGACGGTCCACGCCCACCCCAGGAACAGGGTCAGGCTCAGGCAGACGAAGCCCGTGACCAGGCCCACCTTCACGAGGCGGTCCAGGACGGCCAGGGAAGGCGTGAATCGGAAGAGCCGGCCCAGCCGCTTGACCTTGAGCTCGTGGAACTGGACCAGGTAGAGGGCGCCGGCGGCGAAGGCGAGCGCCATCCCCCCGTAGGCGACGAAGCCCAGCGTCACGTGGAGCGAGAACCAGGCCCCCTGGAAGTCCAGGGGCGGACCGCTCCGGGGGACGACCCCCAGGACCGCCGCCACTCCCTCCAGGAGGATCATCAGGGGGACCAGGACGATGCCGACCCGGGAGGCCTCGCCCAGGGCCAGGGTCGCCATGAGCCCCAGGCCCATGATCAGGGCCAGCGAGGAGAGGGACGGCGCCAGGCCGGCCAGGGGGAGCTCGCCGAAGCGGACCGTGAAGAGAACGAGGGCCGCGACGTGGAGCGCGACCCCGGCAGCCGCCACCCCGAAGGCGACCGACGCCTCCCTCCCTCGGCCTCCCCGGGCCAGGGCCCGGAGCCAGAAGACGAAGGCGACGATGTAGAGGACGAGGGCGAGGTAGTGGATCACGCCGGGAAAGAGAGACGTCGGGCCATCGTCGTCACGTCAGGGCATCTTCACGTCAGGGCATCTTCCCGGCCATCCGGACCTCGACGCCGGCGCGGAAGACCGGCTCGACCACACGGCGAATCCGGGCCGAGGCGTGGTCATCGAAGACCCGGATCACCTGGAGCGTGCCGGCCACCATCCCCGACCAGCCGCCCCCCTGGTTCACGTAGGCGGCGAACTCGTCACCGACGGCGA
>CAZMPV010000325.1:0-3764 GCA_964567985.1 uncultured Gemmatimonadaceae bacterium | reverse complement strand
CCGCCCTCCGATTCGTACCAGATCTCCTCGACCTCGCCCAGGCGCACGCCGTGGAGGACGTCGGCGTTGACCTCGGTCAGCCGGGTGCGCCGCTCCGGGCTGCCCAGCTCGAAGCGGTAGAGGTCACCGGGCTCGTGGGGTCCCTCGATCGTGGCGACGGCGGTGCCCCCGTCGGAGATCGAGCCCACCGAGAGCACGTGGTCGCCCTCGGTCACCTGCTCGACGCCGCCCTCCACCGAGACGAAGTACAGGTTCTCCGCGCCCTCGCTCTCGGCGTTGAAGTAGAGCCCGCTGCCGTCGGGCGCCCACACCAGGTCGCCGGGCGCCCGGTCGAAGCCCTCGGAGACGACCCGGACGTTCGAGCCGTCCCGGTCCATGAGGTGGATCTTCCGGTTCCGGTAGGTGCCCTCGTACTCGTCGACCCCGGTGTAGGCGATGACGTCCCCGTCGGGTGAGGGGGTCGGGCCGCCGTCGGGGCCCTCCCGCGTCGTGAGCTGGCGGATCTCCCCCGACCGCACGTCCACCGCGTATATCTCCGACTCGAGCCAGTGCTCGGGGCGGTCGGCGTCCTCGACCCGGTGGGAGGTGAAGTAGATCTCTCTGCCGTCGGGGCTCCAGGCGATGTCGCCGTGGTTCCAGTCGCCGTCGGTGAGCCGGCGGGGCGTGCCCCCGTCGGCGGGCACCACGAAGACGTGGCGCCAGGTCTCGTCGATGAAGCCGGCACGGTCCCGGCGGTAGCTCGCCCGCTCCACCACCTTGGGCGAGCCCACCCACTCCGCACCGTCGGGCCGGCCCGGCAGGTCCACGCCGGCGAAGTCGGGCGCATCGTCCACGTTCGCGGTGAAGGCGATCGACTCTCCGTCCGGCGACCACCGGAGGCTGGAGGGCCCGCGCTCGAGGCGGGTGATCTGGGTGGTGGCTCCCTCGGCGTCCATCCAGCGGATCCAGATCTGTGAGCCCTCCGGCTCGCCTTCGGCCACGTAAGCGATCCGGTCACCGGAGGGCGACCACCGGACGCCGCTCCCGTCCACCAGCTCCCGCTTCCGGGTGCCGTCGGCGTTCATCATCCAGAGGGCCGAAGCCCGGCGGTCCTCCTGCTTGTCCACCCAGCGCCGGGTGTAGACGATGCGGCTCCCGTCCGGCGAGATCCGGGGGCTGGACACCCACTCCCAGTCCAGGTAGGTGGCCAGCTCGAGGGAGCGCTGCTCCTGGGCCTCGGCCGGGCCGGGAACGAGGGCGGCGGTCAGGCCGGCGACGAGGGCGACGGCCGCGACAGCCAGTCGGCGATGGGAACGGACGACACTGGTGCGGTCGGGCATGGTGGTCTCCGGTGACGTGGACTGCGGGGGAGGCCAAGATAGGGAAAGGGGCGGAGCGAAGGCTACGCCCGACCTGGCCCCCGCCTCGCCCTACTCGTACCTGAGGGCCGTCATCGGATCGACCCGGGAGGCCCGGAGCGCGGGCAGGAAGCCGGCGCCCAGCGCCACCAGGGCCAGGAGGACCGAGACGGTCGCCGTCACCCCGAGATCGAAGCCGTCGAGCCCGAAGAGGATCGAGCCGGCGAGACGGCCCAGGCCCAGGGCCGCGATGACGCCGATCACGCCGCCGACGACCGTCATCCGGGCCACCTCCTTCAGCACCATCCCCCGAACCGTCGGGGCGTCGGCGCCCAGGGCCATGCGGAGCCCGATCTCCCGGGTGCGCCGGGTCACCGTGTAGGCGAGCACCCCGTAGAGGCCGATGGCCGCCAGAACCGTGGCCAGGGCGGCGAAGGACGCCGACAGCGTGCTGATGACCCGGTCCAGGAAGACGTTCTCCCGGACCTGCTTCTCCATCGTCTTCAGGTCCTCCACGGGCAGGTTCGGCGCAACACGGGAAACCACGTCGGGCACCGCCCGGGTGATCCGGGTCGGGTCCACCGCCGTCCGGACGTAGAAGTTGAGGAAGCCCAGGTCCTCGTCCTGGCGGTACGGCGTGTAGAAGAGCGGCGGGACCTCGTCCTTCACGTCGGCGTAGCGGGCGTCCTCGACCACCCCCACGATCTGGATGTCGAGCTCGTCGGTCAGACGGCCCCTGGACATCCAGCGCCCCACGGCGTTCGGCCCGTCGAGTCCGAACTTCCGGGTGAAGGCCTCGTTCACGACCGCCACCTTTCCGGAGCCGAGCTCGTCGGAGGCGGTGAACTCCCGGCCCGCGATCAGGGGGATGCCCATCGTCCTGAAATAGCCCGGACCGACGGCGTTCAGCCGGGAGCCGTCGTCGACGTCGGGGCCGCTCTCGAAGCCTTCCACGCTGACGCTGGTGCCCCAGCTGCTGCCGCCCAGGGCCGGCACCATCGAGGCCGAGACGCTCGTCACGCCCGGCAGCGCCGCCAGCTCGTTCTCGAGCTCCCGGAAGAAGGACCGGCTCCGCTCGGGCTCCCAGCCGTTCAGCTCCGGCGAGACCGCGAAGGTGACCAGGTTCTCGGGGTTCAGGCCCAGGTCGACGCGGCTGACGTTGACCAGGCTGCGGATGAAGAGTCCGGCTCCGACCAGGAGCGCCATGGACAGGGCGATCTGAAGCGTGACCAGCCCGCTCCGGAAGCGGGCGGCTTCCCGGGCGCCCGAGGGCTGACCGCCCGCGGCCCGGATCACGCCGGCCAGGTCGGTCCGGGTGCCGTGGACGGCCGGGTAGACGCCGAAGAGGAAGCCCGTTCCCAGGGCCACCGCCCCGGTGAACACGAGGACCGAAGGCCTCAGCTCCAGGGTCAGGGTCTCGGCGGCCTCGGGCGGCAGGAGCGAACCGATGCCGCTCAGGGTCCACGACGCCACCAGGAGGCTCGCCCCGCCGGCGAGGACGGCCAGGAGCACCGACTCGGTGAGGAGCTGGACCATCAGGGTCGAGCGGTCGGCGCCGAGCGACGCCCGGACCGCCATCTCCTGGCTCCGTCCGGCGCCCCGGGCCAGGAGCAGGTTGGCCACGTTGGCGCAGGCGATCAGCAGGACCAAAGCCGTGACCGCCATGAGGAAGATCAGGGGCGTGCGGGCCTCCCGGTGGAGGGAGCTCTGGCCCCGGCGCCCCTCCTCCACCACCACCTCCCTCTCCAGGAAGCGAGCCATCGTCTGGTCGCTCATGTTCTCCTGGAGCGGGGCTTCCACCTCCCGGATGATCGACCCGTAGACCCCGTTGAGCCGGGAGCGGGCCTGCTCGACGCCCGCGCCGTCGGCCAGGCGACCGAAGACGTAGACCCAGTAGCTCTTCCGGTTCTCGAAGGCGTCGAACCCCGGGGTCATCTGCCCCCGCATGCTGATCGGCACGAAGACGTCGGGCCGGGCCCCCAGCGTCGTTCCCTCGAAGCCCTCGGGGGCCACCCCGACGATCGTCATCGGGTGGCCGTTCACCACGACCGTCTCGTTCAGAACGTCCGGGTCCGAGCCGAGCCGGGTGCTCCAGTAGCGGTGGCTCAGCACCGCCACCGAGTGCTCGCCGATCGTCCGGTCGTCTTCCGGCGTCAGCAGCCGCCCCAGCTCGGGCTGCACCCCCAGGAGCGGGAAGTACGAGCCCGAGACCATCGTCCCGGAGCCGTTCCGGGTCTGGTTCCGGAAGGCCAGGTTGGCGCCGAAGATCCGGTGGCCGGCGAGCCCCGTCAGGGCGCCCCCGACCTCCTCCTGGAGGTCCCGGAACATGGGATAGCTGAAGACCACCTCGCAGCCGCCCGCCGTGTTGCACGACTGGGAGCCCGGCTTCGGGCCCGGCGCCTCGAGGTTCACGAGCCGGTCGGGCTC
>CAZMPV010000324.1:0-3784 GCA_964567985.1 uncultured Gemmatimonadaceae bacterium | reverse complement strand
ATCAAGGACCGGATCGCCGACGCCATGTTCCAGCAGGTCCTCCTCCGGCCCGACGAGTACGACATCATCGCGACCCCGAACCTGAACGGCGACTACATCTCCGACGCCTGCGCGGCCCAGGTCGGGGGGCTGGGAATGGCTCCCGGGGCCAACGTGGGCGACGAGGTCGCCCTCTTCGAAGCCACCCACGGGACCGCCCCCAAGTACACCGGGATGGACAAGGTGAACCCGGGCTCCCTCATCCTCTCCGCGGTCATGATGCTCGAGCACATGGGGTGGAACGAGGCGGCCCGGGCGATCGACCGGGGCCTGGAGGGCGCCATCGGGGCCAAGACCGTCACCTACGATCTGGAGCGGCAGATGGAGGGCGCGACCAAGGTCGCCACCTCCGAGTTCGCCCGGGCCGTCGTCGATCATATGTGAGGGCGGGAGCCCCGGGCCTCCCCGGCTCCCTCCCAGTCCGCCATCTCCACGACCCCGCCGTCCATGAACCTCGACACCGTCACCGGAGACCTCTCGGCACACGAGACGCCGCTGCTGGTCCTCCCGATCTTCCGGGACGACGACGCCCTCTCTCCGCTGGCCGCCCGTCTGGACGAAGGGGTGGGCGGTAGCCTGGGCCGGGCCCTGGCCGAGGGGGACCTGACCGGTCGGGACGGCGAGACCGACCTCTTCAGGGGGATCGACGCGGAGGGAGGGCCGACCCGGGTCCTGACCCTCGGGGTGGGCCCCCGGCGGGAGTACGACGGCGAGCGGGTCCGGGAGTACGCGGGCCGGGCCGTGCGGGCGGCCGAGGACCGGCGCCTGACCCGCCTGACCCTGGTCGTGGACGACGGCGACACCCTCGAGCCACTGACCGCGGCCGTGGCGGCGGCCGAGGGCGTGGCCCTGGCGGCCTGGCGCTTCCGCGAGCTGAAGACCGGCGCCGGTGAGGACGAGGACGACCGTCCGGTGGACGTGGAAGACGTCGAGCTGGCCGGCCTCGACGACCCCGACGTCCTGGCCGAGGGCGTCCGGATCGGCGGCGCGCAGGCCCGGGGCGAGAACTTCGCCCGGACCCTCCAGTCCCGGCCGGGGAACGTGGCCACGCCCACCCACCTGGCCGAGCAGGCCCAGGCCATGGCCGCCGAGGTCGGCCTCGAGTTCCGGGCTTTCGGTCCCGACGAGATGCGGGCCGAGGGCATGGGCGCGCTCCTGGCCGTCGCCGCCGGGTCCCGCCAGGAGCCCCGGCTGATCTTCCTGGAGCACCACGGAGGCGAGGAGGGCGAGGCGCCCCTGGTCCTGGTGGGGAAGGGGCTCACCTTCGACGCCGGCGGGATCTCGATCAAGCCGTCCAAGGGCATGGAGGATATGAAGTTCGACATGTCCGGGGGCGCAGCCGTCCTCGGGGCCATGCGGGCGATCGCGGAGATCGGGGTGCCCCGGAACGTGGTGGGCGTCGTTCCCTCCTCCGAGAACCTCCCCGACGGGATGGCGTTGAAGCCCGGAGACGTGGTCCGGAGCCGGGAAGGGAAGACCGTGGAGGTCATCAACACCGACGCCGAGGGTCGGCTGATCCTGGCGGACGCCCTCTCCTACGCCCGGACGTACGAGCCCGAGGCGATGGTGGACTGCGCGACGCTGACCGGCGCCTGCGTCGTCGCCCTGGGGCACCACGCCTCGGGGCTCATGGGAACCGACGACGACCTGGTGGAGGAGCTCCGGAGCGCGGGGGAGCGGAGCGGCGAGCGCTGCTGGCCCCTCCCCCTCTGGGAGAAGTACCGGGATCAGCTCGACTCCGAGACCGCCGACTTCAGGAACGTCGGCGGGCGTCCCGCCGGCGCGGTGACCGCCGGCTGCTTCCTCCGGGAATTCGTCGGCGACGTGTCCTGGGCGCACCTGGACGTCGCCGGGACCGCGTACGGAGACGAGCCGGCGCCCTATCGCCGAAAGGGGGGCTACGGGATTCCCACGCGCCTCCTCGTGGAGTGGGTCAGGGGCCGGACCCGGTGACGCCGAGGTCGGAGCCGAAGAGGGCGCCCCGGGCCGCCGAGGCCGGGGCGCTCGCGCATGGGGGGGTGGCCCCGGGGCTCGCCCTGGTCTTCCTTCTGGCGGCGGGCCCCGTCGTCGCCCAGACGCCGCCGGACACCGTCCCGCCCCAGCCCGACACCGTCCCGACGGAGACGGTGCCGCCGGACACGATTCCGCTGGACACGATTCCGCTGGACACGGTGCCGCCGGACACGATCCCGCCGGACACGGCGGCCGCCGACACGACGGAGGCGCCCCCGCTGGAGCATCTCCCCGCGGTCCCTCGCCTCGTGCCGGACGGCGTGGAGACCGGGGTCTGGGCGTGGAGCCGGGACGACCTCCTGGCGAACCGGGCCCTGACCCTGGCCGAGCTCCTCGAGCAGATCCCGGGGGTGATCGGGCTGAGGGGTGGTGATTACGGAACCCCCCGGGCGGCCACGGCCTTCGGGGCCGCGGGGGGAGGAATCCGGGTCTTCCGGGACGGGGTGGAGATGGTGCCCCTGGAGGGGAGCGTCCCGGATCTGGCCCGGATCGGCCTCGGCAGCCTCGAGAGCGTCCGGGTCCGGCGGACGGGGTGGGGGCTCCGGATCGAGATGGAGACCATCCGCCCCGACGACCCCCGGCCGTACTCCCTGGTGGAGGCCGGCACCGGCGACCTGGACACCAACCTCTTCCGGGGTGCCTTCGTCCATCCCCGGGCCCTGGGAGGCAACCTCGCCCTGAGCCTGGATCGCCTCGACACCACCGGCCCGGGCGGAGACTTCCCCGGCTCGCTCTCCTCAGTCTGGCTCCGCTACAGCTACCTCCGGGGCGACCGCTTCGGCCTCGTCGGCGAGTTCAACCGGGCCACCTCCGACCGGGACACCCTCTACGCCCCCGGCGAAGCGACCCGGACGGACTGGACAGTCCGGGGACGGGCCCGGATCGTGGAGGGCCTGGTGGCCGAGGGCTTCTGGAGCCGGGCCAGGCTGGCCACCGACAGCAGCGACGCGACGAGCTTCCGGCCCTTTCCCTTCCGCACCGACACCCGGAGCCAGCTCGGCGGTGCCCTCACGGGCCGACGGGGTCCCGTCGGCGCCCGCCTCACCTTTCGCTCCTTCTCGGGCGAGGGCCTCCCGGACCGGCGCTTCGCGGCCGAAGTCTCGGCGTCGGAGCCGACCGTCGGGGGGCTCGCCGCGTCGTGGCAGCGGGAGAGCTGGGACGAGCGGGTCCCGACCCGGACCACCCTCCGGGCGTGGTCCGCCCCGTTCTACGGGCTCTCCGTCTTCGGGTCGGTGGACGACTACGAGCGGAGCGTGCCCTTCCTGCCGCCGCCCCCCGACGAGACCGACGACGGGACCGGGATGGACGACCAGGCGGGGGAAGAGGCGGAGGCCGACACCGCGGGGGTGGAGTCGGCTCCGGGACCCCGCTTCACCCGGGGGCGGAGCGCCCGGATCGGGGCCCGCATCCGATGGCGGGGCCTGGAGGTCTCGGGGGCCCGTCTCCTGGCGGAGGCCGACACGCTCCACCCCTTCGGCCTCCCCCTCGATCGGGAGGGCGTCTCCCGCCCCGGACGGGACGACCTCCGGGGATGGGAGGTGGCCTTCCGGGTCCCCCTTCTCCTCGACGGGCTCTCCCTGACCGGGAGCGGTCACCTCTGGGAGACGGAGGCGCCTCCCGACTCCGCGGCGCCGACCGCCGACGGCGAGGACGGGGCCGCCGGATCCGAGGTCCTGGACTGGCCCTACTTCCCCCGGCGGACCTGGAGCGCCGCCGTCCGCTTCCACGACAC
>CAZMPV010000323.1:2068-3817 GCA_964567985.1 uncultured Gemmatimonadaceae bacterium | reverse complement strand
GCGACGCGGACGTCTGGTTCGCCTGGCTCACCGAGGAGGACTGGGAGCGCACGCCGGAGGACTGGGAGCTGCTGGAGGAGCGCGAGGAGGACGACGGGGAGGAGGGCGAGGGGACGGAGGGGGACGAGGACGCCGCCCCCGACTCCGTGCGGATCGACCTCGAGCGGATCTGGGAGCGCCTGGAGCAGGTCACCTCGCTGCCGGGCAACGAGTCCGACCTCGACGTCTCCCCCGACGGCGAGACCTTCTACTTCGTGACCAACCGCCGGTGGCGGAGCGACTACGACGCCGAGCAGGACATCCACCGGGTCCGCTGGGACGGCACGGAGCGGGAGCGGGTCGCCTCCGGCGGGGAGTCGCCCACCGACGTCCGCCTGGGGCCGAAGGGGGAGCACCTCTTCTTCCTCCGCGACGGCGGCTCGCTGGGCCGAGTGGAGCCGACGGCCGGGGCCAGCGAGGAGGGGATCCCCTTCGCCGCTCGCCTGGCGGTGGATCACCGGGCCGAGCGCGCCCAGGTGTTCGACGAGGCCTGGCGTCTGATGGACCGGAGCTTCTACGATCCCGACTTCCACGGGGAGGACTGGAGCGCGCTACGGGAAACGTACCGGCCCCGGGCGCTGGCCGCG
The DNA here is from genome assembly GCA_964567985.1 of uncultured Gemmatimonadaceae bacterium. Classification (GTDB taxonomy): domain Bacteria; phylum Gemmatimonadota; class Gemmatimonadetes; order Longimicrobiales; family Gaopeijiaceae; genus CAZMPV01. The sequence goes on along the minus strand of CAZMPV010000323.1, from coordinate 3,191 downwards.
TCGACGAAGCGTGACTTCCGGGACGTCTTCAACCTGATGCTGGGGGAGCTGAACGCCAGCCACCTGGGCCTGTACGGGCCCGACCGGGCCGAGACGGAGGACGAGGAGACCGGCCTGCTGGGAATCGAGATCGACCCGGTGGAGGACGGCGTCCGGATCGAGCGGGTGGTGCCCCGGTCGCCGGCGGACCGGGAGGCGAGCCGGCTCCGGGAAGGCGAGGTCGTCGTGGCCGTCGAGGGCCGCCCCGTGGCCGAAGCGCCGAACTTCTGGGCCCTCCTGGCCGACCGGGTGGATCGCCGCACCCTTCTCCCCGTGCGCGCTCCCGACGGGAGCGAGCGGGAGGTGGTCATCCGGCCCACGGACGACCTGGAGGACGAGCTGTACGGGGAGTGGGTGGAGGACCGGCGCGAGCTGGTCGAGGAGTACTCCGACGGTCGGCTGGGCTACATCCACGTGGAAGGGATGAACTGGCCCAGCTTCGAGCGCTTCGAGCGGGAGCTGCAGGCCTCGGCGTCGGGCCGGGAGGGCCTGCTCGTGGACGTGCGCTTCAACGGGGGCGGCTGGACCACCGACTACCTGCTCACCGTCCTGACCTATCCCCAGCATGCCTACACCGTCCCCCGGGGGGCGGCCGACGACCTGGAGGCCGAGCACGAGCGCTTCCGGGAGCACTATCCCTTCGGGCCCCGCCTGCCGCAGGCGGCGTGGACGAAGCCGGTGGCGGCGCTGGCCAACCAGAACTCCTACTCCAACGCCGAGATCTTCTCCCACGCCTTCAGCACCCTGGACCTGGGCCCCCTGGTGGGTGAGGCCACCTTCGGAGCGGTGATCTCCACGGGCGGGGCGGGGCTGGTGGACGGCTCCTTCGTCCGGCTGCCCTTCCGGGCGTGGTACGTGAAGGCCACCGACCGGAACATGGAGCACGGTCCGGCCGAGCCCGACGTCCGGGTGCCGCGCCGTCCGGACGACCGGGCCGACCGGGAGGACGAGCAGCTCCGTCGGGCGGTCGAGGTTCTGCTGGAGGAGATCGAGGCCGGCGGCTCGTAAGGGGAGCGGGTCGCGGCGGGAGCGTGGGAGACGGGAGCGCGGGGCGTTCGGCCGGCGGCTGGCCGGACGGAGGCGC
>CAZMPV010000323.1:0-2058 GCA_964567985.1 uncultured Gemmatimonadaceae bacterium | reverse complement strand
ATGCCGGCGAAGCTCCCGGGCGGGCCGGCGCGCCGCAAGCGGAGACGACGGCGGCGGCGCGCGGTCGGACGAGGGGGGGGCGTGCGCGGTCTGGGCATGGTTGTTCGAGGCCGCCGGTCGCCTATCTTCCCGCCTCCGCGACGCCCCCGGACGCGACCGGCGGCTTCTCCCATCAGCGAGGCGACTCCTTGGCCCGACCATCCTCCAGCCGTGAAACGGACCCCGGCCGGTGGCCCGCCGCGCTCGCGAGCCACGGCGTCCCGACAGGAGCCCCGGACCCGGCGGCGCTGCGGGCCGGGATGGCGGCGGTGGCGGCGGTCCTCCTGGCCGCGGTCGCCTGTGGCCCCGGGGCCGAGACGGAGGAACGGGCCTCCCGGCCGGGCGTCGTGGTCTCGGTGCCTCCCCAGGGCTGGTTCGTGCGGGAGCTGGCGGGGGACGACGTGGAGACGACGGTCCTCGTCCCGCCGGGCGCCAGCCCCGCCCTCTACGAACCCACCCTGCGACAGATGCGGGCGCTGGACCGGGCGGGCGTCTTCCTCACCGTGGGCCATCCGCGGTTTCCCTTCGAGCGGACCTGGAAGGCCGAGCTGCTCCGGGGCCGGTCGCACCTCCGGGTGGTGAGCGCCGCCGAGGGCTGCGCGACGGTGCCCGAGGATCCCCACGTGTGGCTCTCCCCCGACTGTGCCGCCTCCATGACACGGCGGCTGGCCGATGCCCTGGCCGGGATGCTTCCGGAGGCGTCCGATTCGATCCGGGCCCGGGAGGAGAGGGTCCTGGAGCGGATCGCCGAGCTGGACCGCGAGCTGGCCGGGATCCTCGGTCCCCACCGGGGCAGGAGTTTCCTCGTCTTCCATCCGGCCCTCGGCTACTTTGCCCGGGCGTACGGCCTGGAGCAGGTGGCCATCGAGCACCGCTCCGCCGAACCGAATCCGGTCGAGCTCAGCGCCGTCCTGCGTCGCGCCCGGGAGAAGGGGATCCACACGGTGTTCGTCCAGCCCCAGTTCTCCCGCGAGGCGGCCGAGCTCGTGGCCCGTGAGCTGCCCGGCGGCCGGCTCGCCACGGTGGATCCCCTTTCTCCCGACTGGCCGGGCGCCATGCGGGACGTGGCCGCCGAGCTGGCGGCGTCCTTCCGGCCGGACTACGGGGGCTGACCGGATGGCTTCCGACGACGCGACGGCCCCGGCGGTCGAGCTGCGGGACGTCTCCTTCACCTACGGCCGCACCCCGGTGCTGGAGGGGGTGGACCTGGTGGTGGAGAGGGGCGAGTTCCTCGGGGTCATCGGGCCCAACGGGGGCGGGAAGACCACCCTGCTCCGGCTCCTCCTCGGCCTGCTGGAGCCCGGGGCCGGGGAGGTCAGGGTGCTGGGCCGCCTCCCTTCGGAGGCCCGGGGGCGGGTCGGCTACGTGCCCCAGCACGCCCGCTTCGCCGCCGACCTGCCGGTGCGGGTTCGTGACGTCGTCCTGATGGGCCGGCTGGGCCCGGGGCTGCGCGCGACCGCCTGGTCCGAGGAGGACACGGCGGCGGCCGAGAGGGCGATGGAGCGGATGGGGCTCGCGGATCTGGCCGATCGCGCGGCCGGCCGGCTCTCCGGCGGGCAGGTGCAGCGCATGCTCATCGCCCGGGCCCTGGCCACCGAGCCGGAGCTGCTCCTCCTGGACGAGCCCACCTCCAGCGTCGACACCCGCATGGGACGGGACCTGTATGCGTCGCTGCAGGCGATGTCGGGCCGGGTCACGGTGATCCTCGTCTCGCATGACGTCGGCGTCATCTCCCGGGAGGTGGACAGCGTGGCCTGCCTGAACCGGCGTCTCTTCTACCACGGCTCCGAGGGGATCAGCCCCGAGGCCCTGGAGGCGGCCTACGGCGGGTCGGTGGAGCTGATCACCCACGGGTCCGCCCACAGGATCCTGGACGAGCACGGGGAAGGGGGCTGAGGTGGAGGTCCTCTCGTCGCCCTTCTTCCAGCGGGCCCTGGCGGCCGGCCTCCTGGCGGCGGTGGCCTGCGGGATCGCCGGCACCTACGTGGTGATCAAGGAGATGGCCTCCATCTCCGGCGG
>CAZMPV010000322.1:0-3820 GCA_964567985.1 uncultured Gemmatimonadaceae bacterium | reverse complement strand
TCCCCCCCTACCAGCGCAGCGCCATGGCGCCCCAGGTGAGGCCGGCGCCGAAGGCAACCATCAACACGTGGTCTCCGGTATCGATCCGGCCGCACTCCACCGCCTCGTCCAGGGCGATCGGCACGGTGGCCGAGCTCATGTTCCCGTAGCGATCCACGTTGACGAAAACTTTCTCCGGGGGAATCCCGGCGTACTTGGCCGTGGCCTCGATGATCCGGATGTTCGCCTGATGGGGCACCATGAGCTTCACGTCGTCGGCCGTCAGGCCGGCCTGCTTCATCGCCATGTCCGCGGCCTCGGCCATCTGTCTGACGGCGTTCTTGAAGACCTCCCGGCCCTTCATCTTCACCAGGTGGGCGCCCTCCTCCAGGAGCCGCTGGTCGAGCGGGACCTCCGCTCCGCCCGCCGGCCGGTAGAGGAGGTTTCCGAGCCGCCCGTCCGAGCGGAGGAAGCTGGAGAGCACCCCGGCGTCGCCCTCGGAGCGCCGCACCACCGCCGCTCCGGCGCCGTCGCCGAAGAGGACGCAGGTCGAGCGGTCGCTCCAGTCCACGATCGAGCTCATCTTCTCGGCGGAGACGATCAGGGCGATCTCGCCCCGACCGGCCACGAGATAGCCCTCGGCCATGGAGAGGGCGTAGAGGAAGCCCGAGCACGCGGCCATGATGTCGTAGGCGGCGGCGTTCGAGGCCCCGATCCGGGCCTGGAGGTCGCAGGCCGTGGACGGCAACCATCGGTCCGGCGTGGCCGTGGAGACGATGAGGATGTCCACCTCTCCGGGCTTCACCCCGGCCCGCTTCATCGCCGTGCGGGCCGCCTCGGCGCCCATGTCGGCCGCCGTCGTGTCGTCGTCGGCGATCCGGCGCTCCCGGATCCCGGTCCGCTCCCGGATCCACTTGTCCGAGGTCTCGACCATCTCCTCGAGGTCGTGGTTCGTCAGGACCCGCTCCGGGAGGTAGCGGCCCGTGGAGACCAGCTCGACCGTGGGCGCCGGCTTCTTCACGTGACCTCCCGGGCGGACGAGGACCCGGAGAGCTCTCCCGCGATGTGGCTCACCATCCCCGAGCTCACGGCCCGGGCGGCCACCCCCACGGCGTTCCGGATCGCCTTCGGCGGCGACTCCCCGTGGCAGATGATCGACACCCCGTTCACCCCGAGGAGGGGCGCTCCGCCGTACTCGGCGTAGTCGAGGACCTGGAAGACGTCGTCCATGTGGAGCTCCACGTCGGCCTCCTCGATCTCCCGGGTCAGGAGCGTCACCAGGAACTCGGCGACGGACTCGTAGAACTTGAGCAGCACGTTCCCGACGAAGCCGTCGCAGACGATGACGTCGGCGCCCGGGTGGATGATGTCCCGTCCTTCCAGGTTTCCGACGAAGTTCATCCCGCTCTCCGAGAGGAGCCGATAGCTTTCCACCGCGAGCTCGTTCCCCTTCCCTTCCTCCTCGCCCACGTTCAGGAGCCCGACCCGGGGCGACGCCAGGCCCATGAGATCCTGGGCGTAGATCTTGCCGAGCTGGGCGAACTGTAGGACATGGTGGGGCTTGCAGTCCACATTGGCCCCCGCGTCCAGGAGGAGCACGGGGTCCTCGGCCGTCGGCAGGAGGGTCCCGATCGCCGGCCGATCCACCCCGGGAAGGGGACGCAGGAGGAGGAGCGAGGAGGCCATGACCGCGCCGGTGGAGCCGGCGCTGACGAAGGCGTCGACCTCGCCCTCCCGGTGGAGCTTGAGACCCACCACGATCGAGGAGTCGGGCTTTCTCCGGACCGCCAGGGCCGGAGAGTCCTCCGGGTCGATCCGGTCCGGTGCGTGATGGACGTGGAGGCGCTCCGAGGGGTAGTCCCCGTGGTCGCTCAGGACCGCCTGGATGGCGTCCCGGTCTCCGACCAGGACGATCTCGAGCTCGTCACCCAGCTCCCTGAGCGCACCGACGGCTCCCGAGACTTCGACTTCGGGGGCGTCATCGGTGCCCATCGCGTCGAGGGCAATGCGCACCGGCTGCGCCTCCCTCTACTCGACCTCGACCTCGATGACCTGCTCTCCCCCGTAGTAGCCGCAGGTGGGGCAGACGTGATGCGGCCGCCTGGGGTCCCCGCACTGCGGACAGGTGTCCGTGGTGGGGGTGGCGGCCTTGTAGTGGGTCCGGCGCTTACGCTTGCGCTGCTTGGACGTTCTCTTCTTGGGTACGGCCATGGCTCACTCTCGCTCTTCCTTGAGCGCCCGGAGCTTATCCCACCGGGGATCCGGCTCGCTCCGGGTGCAGTCGCAGGTGTCTTCGTTCAGATTCGTTCCGCAGACGGGACAGAGCCCCTCGCAGTCCTCGCTGCACTCCACGAAGCGTGGGTTCGCGAGGATCGCTTCGGCCCTGACCGCTTCGCCGAGCTCCAGGACGCCGGCAGCGGCGTCGAAGGTCAGGACCTGCTCGTCTTCTTCCTCCCCCTCCGGTGCCGTCTCGTCGTCGGGCACGAAGAGGAGGTCCAGCTCCGCCTCCAGCGGCACCGCCATGGGCTCGAGGCAGCGGCGGCACTCCCGGTCCAGCTTCCCGGAGATCCGGCCCCGGACCACGATCTCGCCGCTGCTGAGCGCCTTGAGGTCGGCCTCGACCTCGAGACCGTCCTCGAGCTGGAGATCGGCGTCCTCGAAGAGGGCGGCGTCCGCGGGGACCACCTCGCGGACGTGCACCGGCCCCCGCTCCCGGTCGAGGCGGGCCAGATCAAACGTCAGCATAGTCTGGTAAGTTACCCGAAAATCGTCACTTCTGTCAACGCGTCGCGCCCCTCGGGAGCGCCCGTCCCGTGCGCCTTCCCGGCGGGCCGCCCTCGGGCGTCCGGCCCCGGGCGATCAGCCGGCCACGCCCAGGAGCTCCCGGCGGCTGAAGAAGAACCCGATCTCCTCACGGGCGTTCTCCGGAGAGTCCGAGGCGTGAATCGCGTTGCGCTCCTTGGACTCGGCGTACAGGGCCCGGACCGTCCCCTCCTCGGCTTCGGCCGGGTCGGTGGCCCCGATCGCCTCCCGGAGGGCCGGCACGGCCTCCTCCGCCTCCAGGACCATGGCGATCACGGGTCCGGAGGTCATGAACTCCACCAGGGAGTCGAAGAAGGGCCGCTCGGCGTGCACGGCGTAGAAGGCCTCGGCCTGGGGCCGGTCCATCCGGGTCATGGTCATGGCCCGGATGCGGAACCCCTTCTCCTCCAGGTGGGCCAGGATCTTCCCGGCCTTGCCGGAGGCCACGGCGTCGGGCTTGATGATGGCGAGCGTATGCCTCATGGAATCGTCGTCCCTCGATCTGCGCGGATCGTTGTCTTACAACTCGTCGTCCTCGACGGTCGGACGCCCTTCAGCGGCCGAAGAGGTGTCGGAGCACCGTCTCCCGGGTGAGCATCCCGATCAGCTCCCCTTCCCGGACCACCGGGAGCTGATCCACGTCCTTGTTGATCATCATGTTGGCGGCCTCGACCAAGCTCTGGTCCTCGGAGACGCAGAGCACCGATCGGGACATGACCTCCCGGGCGGCGGGCACGTCCTCGTCGTCCCGCTCCGGCTTCCCGCTCATCCGCCGGGGCAGGAGATGGGAGAGGGCGTCCCCCCCCGTGATGATCCCCATCACCTCCTGGCTCTCACCCACCACGGGCACCGCGTGGAGCTCGCGACGGACCATGAGGTCCACGACCTCGTCCATGGGGGTCTCCGGGTAGATCCGGTACTGGAGCGGCACCAGGGCGTCCTCGACCAGGAGGCGGTCGTGGACCTCGACTTCGGCCATCCCCTCGATGGCCAGGAGGTCCTCGGGGGTGGCGGCCTCCAGGAGCGCCCGTGCCCGTCC
>CAZMPV010000321.1:0-3834 GCA_964567985.1 uncultured Gemmatimonadaceae bacterium | reverse complement strand
CGCGCCGAGGCGATCTACGCGGCCCAGGAGCGCTTCTACGAGGGCGACATCGCCCGGGACATCGCGGAGGGCTTCCAGGCCGAGGGCGGGCTGATCACCACCGAGGACCTGGCCAACTGGGAGGTGAAGATCGAGGAGCCGGTCACCACGACCTACGGCGGCTACGAGGTCCACAAGCTCACCACCTGGACCCAGGGGCCGGTGCTGCTCCAGACGCTCAACATCCTTGAGAACTTCGACCTGGAGGCGATGGGCTACAACAGCGCCCGCTACATCCACACCGTCTACCAGGCGATGAACCTGGCCTACGCGGACCGGGACTTCTACTACGGCGACCCCTACGTGCCCCCGGAGGAGCCGATCGAGGGGCTGCTGTCGAAGGAGTACGCCGCCGAGCGGGCGAAGATGATCGACCCGTCGGGGAGCAACGACCCGGACATCAAGCCGGGCGACCCCTACCGGTTCCAGGAGGGTGACAACCCCTTCCTCGACCTCATCGACCAGTGGCCCGAGGTCTTCCAGGACGACGACGAGGAGGACGAGATCGCGACGGCCGGCCTGGGCTCCGAGGCCGACCTGGCCGGCGCCCTGACCGACGCCGAGCGCCAGGACTTCGAGGAGTTCCACCGGGGCACCACCTCCATCCAGGCCGCCGACTCCTCGGGCTGGGTGGTCTCGATCACGCCGTCCGGCGCCTGGATCCCGGCCGTCATCGCCGGCAACACGGGCATCGGCATGAGCCAGCGGGCCCAGCAGTTCGTCACCGACCAGGCCGAGAACCCCTACAACCAGGTCCAGCCCGGCCAGCGGCCCCGGGTCACCCTGACGCCGAGCATCGTCATGAAGGACGGCCGGCCCGCCTACGCGGTCAGCGTCCAGGGCGGCGACAGCCAGGACCAGAACATCCTCCAGTTCCTCCTGAACACGGTCCACTTCGGCATGAACCCCCAGGAGGCCGTCGAGGCGGCCAACATCACCAGCTACCAGATGTGGGGCTCCTTCGGCGACCACGACAAGAGCCGGGGCCTGGCGCGCCTGAACGCGGAGACGCCGGTCTGGGTCCGGGACGACCTGGAGGGCCGGGGCTATGACCTGAGGTTCGGCGACCGGACCTCGGGGCCCCTCACCGCGATCTGGCTCGACTGGGAGCACGGGACGTTCTGGGGGGCGGCGTCGGACTACGGGGCGGACTACGGGATCGCGTGGTAGGGCGAGGCTGACCGCCGCGAGATATCGGCCCGGCCGCGGATGGCGATGTTTCTCTTGACGGTCTCCGTGCATGTATGCATGCATGTACTATGGCAACGAAGACGATCTCCGTCGATCTCGAGGCCTATGAGCGTCTCAGGCAGGCGAGACGACGCCCGGACGAGTCGTTCTCCCAGGTGATCAAGCGCGCCCAGTGGCCCAGCGAGCCCGCGACCGCCGCGGGTCTCCTGGAGGCGCTCTCCCACGCCCCGGTCCCCGAGCCCGCGGCCCTCGAGCGGCTGGAGGAAGCGCAGCGCGCGGATCGCCCGCCCGAGGATCCGTGGCCCTCCGACTGAGCGTCGACACTTCCTTCCTCATCGACCTTCAGAGGGAGCGGTCGAGGGGGGAGGACGACGGAGCCGCCCACCGGTTCCTCCGGAGCGTCCCCGACGCGGAACTCCACCTGTCCGCCGTGGCGCTCGGTGAGTTCACGGAGGGCTTCCGGAGCCCGGAGCACCCGATCGTCGTCGCCGTCCGGGAGCAGCACACCGTTCTTCCGATCGACGCAGAGACGGCGTCCGTCTACGGGGGCGTCGTCCGCGAGCTGCGAGGCGACGGCCGCCTGATCGGAACCAACGACCTCTGGATCGGCGCCTCCAGCCTCCGGCACGGGCTTCCACTGCTCACCGCCGATGTGGAGGACTTCCGACGTCTGGACGGCCTCGAGGTGGTGGACTACGGGAAGGAGCCTCCGGCGGACGGCTAGAACCCCGGCGTGCCCGGCCGGTCCGGGCGACCTTTGATCGAAGGCGGTGCTCCCCCGCCCTACCCCTCCAGTGCCGCGATCCGCTCCCGGGCCCGTCGGACGCGCTCCATTCCCCGCTCGTCGGCGGTGGGCTCCCAGAGGTTCATGACCCGGCGGTGCGCCTCGATGGCCCGGGCGGTGTCTCCGACCTCTTCGTAGAGGGAGCCCAGGACTAGGGTGGAGCGGAGGCGGTAGGCGCCGTTGAGCTCCTGGAACGTATGGCCGCTCCGGCGGATCTCCTCGTGGAGGCGGATCGCCTCGGTGTGGTCGCCGGCCCACTCGGCCAGCAGGGCCTCTTCCTCGGTCCAGCAGGTGGGGCAGCCGTACTCCGCGGCCAGCGCCCGGAAGTCCTGAAGCACGCCGTCCCGGGCGCGGGTGGAGCCGTCCAGAAGCAGCTCGACCCGGCGCAGGTTCGTCCGGGTGTCCAGGCCACGCTCGTCTTCCTGCTCCGCGGCGCGCCAGACGCCGAAGACCTTCTCCACGCGCTCCCGATCGCCGAGGTAGGCGAGGTTGAGCGCCACGAAGAAGTGGGGCGCGGCGCCGGGATCGACGGCTTTCCAGGTGCCGTCGTCGATCGTCTCCCGGGCCCGCGCGTGAGCCCACGCCGGGTCGCCGGCGAAGAACTCATTCAGGACCGTCCACTGGCGCCGTAACAGGGCGAAGGCGGGTCCGACCTCGGCGGCGATTCGCTCCGCGGCCAGGAGTCGGTCCCGGGCGTCGTCCAGGCGGCCCTCCCGGTAGGCGAGCTGGGCCATCCGGTGCAGCGCGTCGGCCCGGACGAAGGGCGGAAGAGCGGGGTCGTCGACCTGGGGCTCCGCGGCGGCCCGGGCGGTCTCCAGGTCGTCGTTGACGAAGGCGGCCCAGAATCGGACCTCCGGCAGGCTCGCGTCTGCGGGGTAAGCCTCCTCGTACTCCGCGTAGACCTGCCACGCGCCCTGGAAATCGCGCGCTCCGATCCGGTTCCGGACCAGGTTCTGGTACGCCACCGGCGAGCGCCCGGGACCGTCCACCGCCCGGCGGTAGAGCTCCCGGGCCCGCTCCAGGTCCTGGATGCTCTGGTAGACGTTGGCCAGGTTGTTCAGCGCCACTTCGTCGTCCGGCGACACCCGCAGGGCGTTCTGGTAGGCCGCGATCGTCTCGGCCCGGTCGTCCCGCACCGAGCTGTAGTAGAAGGCGGCGGCCAGGTAACGCTCCCGCTCGGTCAGGCGGGCCCGGTGCTCGAAGGCCCGGGTCGCGGCCTCCCGGAGCCCGATGGGGTCCGTGCCGGTGTTGTTCAGCACGGCGGCCATCTTGCGCCACCCCATGGCGAACTCCGGATCCAGCGCCACCGCCTGCTCCAGAAGCTCGATGGATCGGCGCTCGTCGCCCTCGTCCAGGGCCCCTTCGGCCTCGGTGAAGAGGCGGAGCGCTTCGGTGGAGCGGGTCGTGACCTGCTCCAGGGGCTCGCCGGCCCGGATGTTCCGGAGCGACTCGCCGGACTTCTCCCGGATGTCCTGGGAGAGCTTGTCGATGGAGCGGATGAGGTGGTCGGCGCCCTCGGCCGTGACCCGGAACGAGGCGATCGAGCGGCCGGTCTCGGCGGCCCGGATGTCTGCGGTGACCAGGTAGCCGCTCCCCACCGACGCCACTTCGCCCTCGATGACGGCCTTGATCCCCTCCCGCATCGCCACCTCCCGGGCGAGCTCGGCGGTGAGCGGCGTGCCGGGCTCGACCTGCATGCGGGCCAGCACCGGAGCGATCTCCACGTCCTCCATGAGCCGGAGGACCGAGGCCTCGTTCAGGTCCACGCGAAGGGCCTCGGTGACCACGTCGCCCAGGCCCTCGCCCGTGTCGTCCTGGAA
>CAZMPV010000320.1:0-3862 GCA_964567985.1 uncultured Gemmatimonadaceae bacterium | reverse complement strand
AGCATCCAGCGCAGGTAGTCGGGCTCGCTCCGGGCCACCTCCAGGAGGGGCCGGCCCCGGTGCTTCCCCCGGTCGAAGATCCACGCCCCTTCCCGCTCGTCGAACCAGCGCTCCACGGCGGTCTCGAAGGGGGCCACCTCGTCGCAGTACTCGTGGAGGGCGTCCAGGTCCTCGGGAAGGTGCTCGTAGCGCTCGAGCTGGGCGGCGAAGACCGCCGCCGTGGTCCGGATGTCGCCCAGGGCCGAGTGGGCGTCCCGGTGCTCCCGGCCCAGGTAGAAGCGGGCCGCCGCCGAGAGGTCCCGGGGCTCCTCCCGGTGGAAGATCGTCTGGACGTCGATCAGCCGACGGCTCCGGGGGTCGAAGGAGACGCCGGCCCGCTTGAACTCGGCCAGGAGCATCGGCAGGTCGTAGCGCCGGAGGTTGAAGCCCGCCAGGTCGCAGCGATCGAGGATGCGCGCCAGGCTCCGGGCCCGGGCCGAGAAGGGCGGCTTGCCCGCCACGTCGGCGTCGGTGATCCCGTGGATCTCGGTGGCCTCGGGGGGGATCGGCATCCCCGGATCGAAGCGCCGGACCTTCTCGGAGACGTCGCCGTCCGGCGAGACCCGCAGGAGGGCGAGCTCGACGATCCGGTCCGAGGTGACGCTCAGGCCCGTCGTCTCCAGATCCAGGAAGGCCAGGGGCCGGTCCAGGGAGATGGGGAGCTTCATGCCATCTTCCTCTTCGCGGTCTTCCAGAGGGGCGGCAGGGTGATTCCGGCCCACACCGCTTCGAGGAGGATGAAGCCGAGGCGACGATCCACGACGGCCACCCAGAGCAGCAGGAGCGCCCCCGCCAGGTTCATCAGGTTGTACGCCAGGTCGTCGGGGCCGATCCAGCCCCGCTGGTTGCCGGCGTACGCCGCCAGGATCAGGAGAGCGCCGGCGATGGAGGCGAGCTGAAGGGCCATGGCAAGGTGCGGGCTTGAGCCGAGGATGGTGACGCCCCCTATTGTAGACGTCGCAGGAGAGATCGCCAGCGGAAGGGGCAGCGGGTGGACGAAGGGCGGACGATGCGGGCCGTGGTGATCACGGAGCCCGGCGAGGCGGACGTGCTCCGTCTCCGGGAGGTGGAGCGTCCCGAGCCGGGCCCGGGACAGGTTCGGATCAGGGTCCGGACGGCGGGAATCAACCGGGCGGACCTGATCCAGCGCAGGGGCCACTACCCGGCGCCGCCCGGCTGGCCCGACGACATTCCCGGCCTCGAGTACGCCGGCGTCGTCGAGGAGCTCGGAGAGGGCGTCCGGGACTGGGACCTCGGCGACCGGGTGATGGGGCTCGTCGGCGGCGGGGGGTACGCCGAACACGTGGTGGTTCACGAGCGGACGCCGGTCCGGGTGCCCGACGGCGTGGGACTCGACGAGGCCGGGGCGATCCCCGAGGTCTTCATGACCGCCTTCGACGCCCTCTTCCGGCAGATGGGCCTCGCCGCCGGGGAGACGCTCCTGATCCACGCGGTGGGGAGCGGCGTCGGCACCGCGGCGCTCCAGCTCGCCCGGGCCGCCGGGATCCGGACGGTCGGCACCTCCCGGACCGCCGAGAAGGTCGAGCGGGCGGTCGGGATGGGCCTGGACGTGGGCGTGGACTCCTCCGACGGATGGCTCGAGTCGGTGATGGAGGCCACCGGCGGGAAGGGCGTCGACGTGATCCTCGACCTGGTGGGCGCCGACTACCTGGAGGACAACCTCTCGGCCCTGGCGAGCCGGGGCCGCCACGTCGTCGTCGGGGTGCCGAGCGGGACCCGGGCCGAGATCGACCTCCGGTCGCTCATGCGCCGGAGGGGACGGATCCAGGGGACGGTGCTCCGGGCCCGGCCCCTGGAGGAGAAGGCCGCCCTGGCCCGGGAGTTCGAGGCTCGGGTCGTGCCCCTCTTCGAGCGCGGCGACCTGGCGCCCGTCGTGCACCGGGTCTTCGAGCCGGAGGAGGCCGCCGGGGCCCACCGCACGATGGAGGAGAACCTGAACTTCGGAACGCTGCTCATACGGTGGCCGGAGTGACGCGCCGGTCTTCGTTTTTTCCGCGGAGGAAGCCGTGAAGCCCGATTCGATCGTACCCCTGCTGCTCGCGACGGCCGTCCTGGCCGTAGGATCCGTCACGCCGGCCCCGGCCCAGGTGGTCCCGCCGCCCCGGGCCGAGGGCGAGGCGGAGGCCCCCGCGCCCCCACCGGACGTCGATCCCCGGATCCTGGAGATCGTGGAGTCGTCCTCGCCGGAGCGGATCGAGGCCGACATCCGGAAGCTGGCGGGCTTCGGCACCCGGAACACCATGTCCGACACCCTCTCGGACAGCCGGGGGATCGGCGCCGCCCGGCGCTGGATCAAGGCCGAGTTCGACCGGATTTCCGAGGACTGCGGGGGCTGCCTCGAGGTCGAGTACCAGCGGACCCTGGTCGAGGGCGATCCGGAGAGCCGGATCACCGAGGACACGTGGGTCGTGAACGTCATCGCCACCCTCCGGGGCACCCGCTACCCCGACCGGTACGTGATCATGAGCGGCGACATCGACTCCCGGGCCTCGAGCTCCACCGACGCCACCACCGACGCCCCCGGGGCCAACGACAACGCCTCGGGGATGGCCGGCACCATCGAGGCCGCCCGGCTCCTCTCGAAGCACCGCTTTCCCACCAGCGTCGTCTTCGTCGGCCTCTCCGGCGAGGAGCAGGGCCTCTACGGCGGCCGTCACATGGCGGCGATGGCGAAGGAGGAGGGCTGGGAGATCGTCGGTGTGCTGAACAACGACATGATCGGCAACATCGCCGGCATCGACGGCGTCGTCGACAACACGATCTTCCGGGTCTTCAGCCAGCCCGGCCCCGTGCCCGACAGCGCCGAGGCGGCCGAGTCGGCGTATCGCTTCCACCGCTTCTTCGGCGGCGAGGTCGACGGGCCGTCCCGGCAGCTCGCCCGCTACGTCGACCGGATCACCGACCGCTACGTCCGCAACCTGGACGCCATGATGATCTACCGCCTCGACCGCTTCGGCCGGGGCGGCCACCACCGGCCCTTCAACGACGCCGGCTTTCCCGGGGTGCGGATCATGGAGGCCCACGAGCACTACCACCGGCAGCACCAGGACGTCCGCGTCGAGGACGGGATCCGCTACGGCGACGTCATCGAGGAGGTGGACTTCGAGTTCGCCGCCAAGCTGACCGCCGTGAACGCGGCCACCATGGCCGCCCTGGCGTGGGCGCCCCCGGAGCCGGAGAACGTGCGGATCGGCGGGGCCGTCCGGCCCCACACGACCCTGGCCTGGGAGGGGAGCGACGATCCGGACCTCGCCGGCTACCGCCTCCACTGGAGGAAGACGACTTCGCCCCAGTGGGAGCACTCGGTCTTCGTCGGCGACGCGGACGACGGGGCCGTCGAGGTGGAGGGCGAGACGCTCAGCTACACGCTCGAGAACCTCGTCATCGACAACTACCTATTCGGCGTCAGCGCCGTGGGCACCGACGGGAACGAGAGCGTGGTGGTCTTCCCGGGCGGCCTGCTGCGGCGGTGACCGTTCGACCGGGATGATGACGGGGGCGCGGCGCCGCACCCTTCCTCCGATGATATCCCGACGCCAGTCGCGTGAAATCGGAGGAAGGGTGCGGTGTCGCGCCCCTTCAGCATAGCCGTCGGTCGGTCGACCCCATCAGAGGTCCGGCCCTACTCCACCCCGTACGCCTCCCGGACCAGCCGCTCCTGCTCCTTCTGGTGGTCCGAGCTCTTCCCGACGGCGGGGCTGGCCCGCGCGGGCCGGGAGACGTGGCGCAGGGGGATCTCCCGGTCGACGGCGCCCCGGAGCCGGGGCCCGACGTAGGAGAGGGCGCCCATGTTCCGGGGCTC
>CAZMPV010000319.1:0-3876 GCA_964567985.1 uncultured Gemmatimonadaceae bacterium | reverse complement strand
AGGTGCTCTGGGATCTGGCGGTGTCGGCGGCGCGGCTCCGGATCCGGGGTCCCGGCCGGGAGGGTGGTGTGGAGGAGGTCGTCCCGCTCCGGCGGGCGGCCCACGTGAACCGGGGAGGGGAGGGGACGATGACGAGTATGGGATACGACCTGAAGAGCGCCGTCCGGGCGCTCCGGCGCAGCCCGGGATTCACAGCGGTGGCCGTGCTCACCCTCGCCCTGGGGATCGGCGCGGCGACGGCCATCTTCGCGGTGGTGAGCGGGACCGTGCTCCGGCCCCTCCCCTATGGGGAGCCCGACGAGGTGGTCACTGTCTGGAGCCGATGGACCGACTACCCGGAGGGCACGTGGGTCTCCGAGGACGAGTACCACTACTACGTGAACGAGAGCCGGAGCTTCCGGGGAATGGCGCTCTGGTACGACGAGAGCGCGACGTTCACGGATCCCGAGAACCCCGAGCGGGTCTCCTCGGCCCAGGTCACGCCGAACCTTTTCGACGTCCTGGCGGTGGCACCGGCCCTGGGCCGGAGCTTCACCGACGAGGAGGCCCGGGCCGACGCCCCCGTGGTCGTCCTCTCCCACGAGATCTGGCAGCGCAGGTTCGGGGGCGATCCCGGAGTCGTGGGCCGGAATATCGAGCTCGACGGGGTGAGCCGGGAGGTGCTCGGCGTCCTGCCGGCGGGATTCCGGCTTCCCACGGACTACCAGGAGGGGGAGGCCACCCACGCTTACCTGCCGGGGTGGGTGGACACCTCGGGGCCGGTCGAGGTGAGCCGGTACGGCGGGAGCCACTCCTTCTACGCGGCGGCCCGCCTCCGGGACGGGGTCGGGCCCGAGGAGGCGGAGCGGGAGCTGAACGAGCTCGTCGCGGGCCTGGAGAGCCGGGGCGTCTACCCGGAGGAGTGGGACTTCGGTGCCCGGGTCGTCCCCGTGGCGGAGCAGGTCCTGGGGACGGCCCGGATCGCCCTCTGGGTGCTCCTGGGCGCCGTGGGTCTCGTCGTCCTCATCGCCTGCGGCAACGTGGCCAACCTGATGCTGGTCCGGAGCCGGGATCGGCGGACGGAGCTGGCGGTCCGGGCGGCCCTGGGCGCGGGGCGGGGCCGGCTTCTCCGGCAGGTCCTCCTCGAGGCCCTCCTCCTCGCGGTGGCCGCTGGATCTCTCGGTCTCGTCCTGGCCGCCGGCGGCGTGGATCTCCTCCTCGCCCTCGATCCGGGGGCGGTGCCCCGGGCCGGAGAGGTCTCCATCGACGCCCGCGTATTCGGCTTCGCCTCGCTCCTGGCCGCCGTGACCGTCGCGCTCGTGGGGCTCGTGCCGGCCCGCGCCGCCGCCGCCGGCGACCCCAGCGCCTCGCTCAGGGAGGCGCCCCGGGGCGGAACGAAGGGGCCCGGTGCCGGGCGGCTTCAGGGGCTCCTGGTCGCCGGCCAGCTGGCGATGGCCGTGGTCCTCTTCCTGGGAGCGGGGCTCATGGCCCGGAGCTTCCTGAAGCTGACCGCCATCGACCCCGGCTTCCGGACCGACGGGGTGCTCACCGTCCGGGTGACCGCCCCCGCGGCCCGCTACCCCGACATGCCCGCCATCGCGGGATTCTACGACGGGTTCCTGGAGCGGGTCCGGGGGCTCCCCGGCGTCGAGGGGGCCGCCGCCGTCCGCTCGCTCCCCCTGGGCAACCAGATCGGCGACGCCGGCGTCATGATCGACGGATACACCCCGGCCCCGGACGAGAACCCCCGGGGCGACTGGCAGGTCGTCACCGAGGGCTACTTCGAGACGATGGGGATCTCCCTCGTGCGCGGTCGGACGTTCCGCCGCTCCGACGGCGCCGAGGCCGACCACGTGGTCGTCAACGAGTCGATGGTCCGGCGCTACTGGGCGGATCGTGACCCCCTGGGCACGAGCATGTCCAGCTTCGGGGAGGCGGGGATCGTCGTCGGCGTCGTCGAAGACGTCGCCCACAACGGCCTCACCGCCCCGATCAAGGAGAAGTTCTATCGCCTCCATCGACAGCTTCCCGAGGGCTTCCGGGGGGCCGGGCGCAGCATGACGCTGACGATCCGCGCCGCCGGAGCGGACCCCCGGGCGCTCCTCCCGGGCGTGCGCCGGGAGCTCCGGGCCGTCGACCCGACCGTGGCCCTCTCCCGGGTCCGGACGATGGAGGAGGTCCTCGCCGGGAGCACGGCCCGGACCCGCTTCACGATGGCGCTCCTGGGCGTCTTCTCGGCGGTGGCGCTGATCCTGACGGTAGTGGGCATCTACGGGGTCCTGTCCCGGGTCGTCCACGGGCAACGCCGGGAGATCGGGATCCGCCTGGCGCTGGGCGCGGGAGCTGGCGAGGTGGTCCGGGGGATCGTGCTCCGGGGCGGGGCGACGGCGGCGCTCGGAGTCCTGGTGGGGACCGGCGCCGCGTTGGGGCTGTCCCGGATCCTCTCCGGCCTCCTCTACGGCGTCGAGGCCACCGACCCCGCCACCTTCGTCGCGGTGCCGCTCGCGCTGCTCGGGGTGGCCCTGGCCGCGAGCTGGCTGCCGGCCCGTCGGGCGGCCGCCGTGGACCCGGCCCGGAGCCTCCGGGCGGAGTAGGGATGGTCCTCTTCAGGCTCCTCTCCATCGTCCTCGGCGGCCTCACCGGCGCCGCGATCCTCGTCCTCGTGCGGATCGTCCTCGGCGTGGCCGTCGCCGCCCGGGGGCAGGGAGGAGGTACCTCGGTCCCGGGCCTCCCGCCGGGAGGCTTCGAGACGACCCTCCTCGTCTCGGCGGCCCTGGCCGGCTTCGTCACCGCCTGGACCGCCCCGGATCGACCCCTCGTCCACGCCCTCGTGCTGGCCGCCCTGGCCTGGGGACTCTGGACCGCCCGGGCCGCGTTCGGCCCCCCGGGCGGCCCGGGGGCGCTGGTGGTGCTCCTCCTGCCCGTCGCCGTCCTCCTGGGAGGCTGGATCCGGGTCCGGCTCGCCCCCGCCGGGGATCGAGGGCAGGGTCCGGAGCGTACGAAAGAAAAAGAGGGACCGTGAGCCTCCGCAGGAGGTGACGACCGTGCGCATCGACGTGGGCGACGCCGAGCTCGAGGTGGTGGTCCGGGGACCCGACGACGCCCCGGTCCTGCTCTTCATCCACGGCTATCCCTTCTCCCACCGCATGTGGGAGGCCCAGCTCGAGGCCTTCTCCGACGGGTGGCGGACGGTGGCGTACGACCTCCGGGGGCTCGGCGGGAGCGAGGTCGGCCACGGCCAGTACACCATGGAGCTCATGGTCGACGACCTGGTGGCGGTGATCGACGCCCTGGGCCTCGACCGGGTCGTGGGATGCGGCCTCTCCATGGGCGGCTACGTGCTGCTGCGGGCCCTGGAGCGGGAGCGGCACCGCTTCCGGGGAGCCGTCCTCTGCGACACCCGTAGCGGTGCGGACGACAACGACGGCAAGCTGGGGCGGGCCCGGGCGATCGGGGCCCTCCGCCGGGACGGAGCCGAAGCCTACGCCCGGGACTTCGCTCCCCGGATCCTGGGCGAGACCACCGTGCGGGAGCGGCCGGAGGTGGTCCGGGCCGTGACTTCGATGATCGCGTCCAACGCGGTCCGGGGGATGGTGGGCGCCCAGCTCGCCATGCTCTCCCGGACCGACACGACCGCGGTCCTCTCCTCCCTCGAGATGCCGGTTCTCTCGGTGGCCGGCGAGGAGGACACCCTGACTCCGCCGGAGGTGGCCCGGGAGATCGCGGTCGCGGTGGGGGAGAACGCCCGGGTCGCCACGATCCCCCGGGCGGGCCACGTCTCGAACATGGAAAACCCCCGGGCCTTCGACGAGGCCCTGGGGGCATTCCTGGAAGCGCTCGACGACGAGGCCTGAGCCCGGCCGGGCCGGCCTCCGTCCGTCAGTTTCCGCTCGTCGG
>CAZMPV010000318.1:0-3879 GCA_964567985.1 uncultured Gemmatimonadaceae bacterium | reverse complement strand
TCGGCTCGCTGGTGACGTTCTTCGCGGTGGGGCTCGTGACCCTCATCGTCCTGGGTATCGTCCTCTCGATCGCGGGGACCGTGTTCTCGCTCGCCCTGGGCGCCGCGGGCTTCGTCCTCTTCAAGCTCGCCCCCGTGATCTTCGTGGGGTGGCTCGTGCTGAAGCTCATCGACCGCTCCAAGGGCGGCGAGGGGCGGCTGAGCGCGGCAGACCGCCGCTGGCTCGACGAGGGCTGAGAAGCCCGGCTCCTACGCCTCGGAGGACAGCTCCACGGCGGCCCCCTCCTCCACGCCGAGGAGGCGGGCCGCCGAGCCGTTTCTGACCGCCACCTCGAGGCGGTCGGAGGAGTTGACCAGGGCCAGGAGCACTCCCTCCTCCACGTCGCCGTAGGTCGTCCGCACCCGGACGCTCCGCCCGGCGATCGATACGTCCCGTCCCTCCCGCACCCGTCGGCCCGGCACGTTCGTCGTCAGATTCCCGAAGCGGTCCACGTTCACCACCTCGCCACGGATCGTCCCCTCGGACTCCACCGGCTCCGGCTCGGGTTCGTGGATCGGGTCGTCGAGGGGAGGACCGAGGGCGTCCAGGGGCTCACCCCGTGCGAGGAGGGCGGCGGTGGGCGCGAAGACGTCCCGGCCGTGAAAGGTCGCGCTCCGGGCCACCCCGGCGCCGAGCCCCTCCTCGTCGATCCGGACGGCACGCCAGGACTCCGCCCGGTCCAGCACACGGCTCACCACCCCGTTGTCCGGGGCGACGACGAAGCGGCCGTCGGCCTCCACCGCCAGGGCCCTCCTACCGGTCCCCACGCCCGGGTCCACGACCACCAGGTGGACGACCCCCTTCGGATACCGACGCCAGTAGCGGTCAAGGGACCACGCGGCCCGATCCACCGCGCCCTGGGGCAGATCGTGTCCGGCGTCGTCGAGGTGGACGTCGGGGACCATCTCCGCCAGGACCCCCTTCATGGCGGCCACGTAGCCGTCGGCCGTGCCGAAGTCGGTGAGGAGGACGACCCGGGGAGGGGCGCCGTGGGTCATGCGCCCGCGGCCGGCCGCCACGCCGTGGCCTCCAGGAGGGCCCGGACGAGCGCCTCGCGGCCCTCGTCGAGGTCGGTCAGCGGCCCGGCGCCCCGGGCCCCGAGATCGACGCCCCTCTCCCGGAGCACCGCGAGGGTCTCCGGATAGTCCCGGACCACCACGTGGAGGGGCGTCGAGGTCAGGCGGTCCCGATCCGGGCGGGGCTCGAAGCGGGCCTGCACGGCGCGACTCCCCGCTCAGCCGGCCGGGACCGGCGCCAGGGCCTCGGCCATGGCCCGGGCCACGGAGCGGAGCGCCCGTGCGGCGGCCGAGTCGGGGGCGGAGGTCACCGTCGGCCTGCCCTCGTCCCCCGCCGTCCGGACCGCCGGGTCCAGGGGTACCTTCCCCAGGAGCGGGATCTCCATCTCCCGGGCGAGGGCCTCGCCCCCGCCGGACCCGAAGATCTCCTCGGTCTCGCCGCAGTGGGGACAGGTATAGCCGCTCATGTTCTCCACCAGGCCCAGCACCCGGGTGTTCACGCGCTCGAACATCTTGATGCCCCGGCGCACGTCACCGGTGGACATCGCCTGGGGCGTGGTGACCATGACCGCCCCGTCGATGTCGATCGTCTGGACCAGGGAGAGCTGAGCGTCACCCGTCCCGGGGGGCATGTCCACGACCAGATAGTCGAGCTCGCCCCACTCCACCTGCTCGAGGAACTGCTTCAGGATGCCCGAGATCAGGGGCCCCCTCATGATGGCGGGCTGCTCCTCCTTCAGGAGGAATCCCAGGCTCATGAGCCGAACGCCGTGGGCCTCCAGGGGCTCGATCATCTCCGAGCCCTTCTCTCCGGTGACCTTCGGGCGGCGGGACTCGCCGAACATCCGGGGAATGTTGGGACCGTAGACGTCGGCGTCGAGGAGGCCGACCCGGTGGCCCTCCTCGGCCAGAGCCGAAGCCAGGTTGGCCGCCACCATGGACTTGCCGACGCCCCCCTTCCCCGAGCTGACCGCCACGATCCGGTCCACCTCCTCCAGGAGCCCGGGCTGAGGCGTGGGCGCGGGCACGGAGCCGGGCTGCAGGCCGCCGCCTTCACCGGGACCTCCACCGGGGCCCGCTCCGGCTCCGCCGGGGCCACCCGGGCCCGGCCCCCCACTCCCGGTCTGGGGAAGCTGGACGTTGATCTTCACGGAGCTCACGCCGTCCACGTCCTCCGCCGTGCCCCGCGCGAGCTTCACCAGCGCTCCGGGGTCGTCGCCCTGAAGCCGGAAGGAAAAGCGGACCTCTCCGTCGTCGGCCACCAGATCCTGGACGTGGCCGCTGGCCACGATGTCGCGGCCGGTCTCCGGGTGCTCCACCCGGGAGAGGGCGGAGAGGACCGAGCGCTTCAGCGCCTCGTCGCTCATCGATTGGCTGCTCCGAATGGGGGGCGAGCTGGTTGTGGACCCGAAGCCTCTCCACGAGCGGCCCGGGAATCAACCCCCGGCGGAAGACCTGCGACCGGGGAGAACCGAGCTCACCGCGCCGTGACCTCCGAGACCCCGGGCACTGAGCTCTTGATGCGACGCTCGATGCCTTCCTTCAGCGTCACCATGGAGATCGGACAGGACTCGCAGGCGCCCAGGAGCTTGACCTCCACGACACCCTCTTCCTCCCGGTAGTCCAGGAGCTCTACGTCGCCGCCGTCGATCTGAATGGCGGGACGGATGGCGTCGAGGACTTCCCTGATCTTCTCCCGGTCGGTCATGGCGCGCGGCTCCTGTTCACCGGTGCGAGCTCCCCTTCATGAGCTTATCGAGAATGATAATGGATTGGGATATGGCTGCAAGTGGCTGGCTTCTCCGACGGCGCCCGACCGGAGCGGGTCCCCGGGCTCCGGGACGTTCCGCCCCCCTATACATTGCGCATCCGCCTGCACAGGGCCGATATTCAATGCTGGGAACATCTGCCATTCCGGGCGAGCCGGCTCCCCCCGCCGGAACTCGGGGCTGCGATCCGCTGCCCGGGAACTCCCACTCGTCCAATCGAGCCCGGATGCCCGACGACGCCGAACTTCGACCATACGGGAACGGAGAGCCCGACCTCGGAGCCTCCTCCCCCCACCTGGCCGACTACTGGCAGGTCATCACCCGGCGTCTCTGGCTCGTGCTCCTCATCTTCGGGGTCACCACGGCCTCGGCGATCTGGGCCGTCTCCCGCCAGCGTACCTTCTACCAGGCCCACCTCTCCCTCCAGGTCACCGACCCGCTCCAGCGGACCCGGAGCCTGACGCCGGGGGCACGCATCTCGGGCATGGAGATCTTCGTCGATCCGATCCAGTCCGAGATCGAGGTCCTCCGCTCCAGCCCCATCGCCCTCCAGGTGGTCCGCGAGCTGGGGCTCCGGCTCCGGCCCACCGCCGACGACCTGGTGCGCTCCCAGCTCTTCCGGGAGATCGAGATCGGCGAGGACGCCCAGAACGGCTCCTACGAGCTCGTCTACGACCAGGACGGCCAGACCGTCCGACTCCGGGGTCCCTCGGGCGAGCCCCTGGGCTCGGCGCCCGTGGGCAGCGTCCTCGACGCGGGCACGATCCGGTTCGTGCCCGAGCCCCCGCCCAGCGACCAGCGGGTCTATTCCCTGGGCCTCGTACCCGCCGAGAACGTCGTCGGCGAGGTCCGGGGGAGCATCTCGGCGTCGCCGCGGGAGAACACGAACATCATCGACGTGACCTTCACGTCGCCCGACCCGGTGCTGGCGCCGAAGATCCTGAACGAAGCCGGCGAGGCGCTCCGGGCGTACGGCTCGCGGAAGGTGAGCGTCGCCGCCTCCCAGAACGTCCGGTTCATCGAGGAGCAGCTCGACAGCGCCCGGACGCAGCTCA
>CAZMPV010000317.1:0-3880 GCA_964567985.1 uncultured Gemmatimonadaceae bacterium | reverse complement strand
CTCGCGGCCGAGACGGAGATGTCGGTCCAGAACGCGTCCCAGCACCTGAAGGTCCTCCGGGAGGCCGGGCTGGTACGGGTCCGTCGCCGGGGGACCTACGCCTTCTACCGGCCGGCCGGCCCGGACGTCCTGGCCGCGGCCCGGGCCGTCCGGCGGCTGGCCGAGTCCCGCCTCGCCGAGGTCGACCGGATCGTGGAGACCTATCTCGACGACCGGGAGCGGATGGACGCCCTCTCGGCGGAGGAGCTCCGGCAGCGGATGGAGGCCGGCGACGTCGTCGTCCTCGACGTCCGGCCCGAGGACGAGTACCGGGCCGGCCACATCGCCGGCGCCCGCTCGGTGCCGGTGGACGAGCTCGAGCGGCGCCTGGACGAGATCCCGGCGGATGCCGACGTGGTGGCGTACTGCCGGGGGCCCTGGTGCGTCTTCTCGGACCGGGCGGTGCGGACGCTGGAGGAGCGGGGCTATCGGGCGTACCGCCTGGAGGTGGGCCTGCCCGAGTGGCGGGGCGCCGGATTCCCGGTGGAGGAGCAGGGAAGCCCTGTGCGCGCCGCCGAGATCCCCGCGAAGTCGAGCTGAGGAGGTGGCTGGAACGATGGAAGTGCTGCTCGCGTCGGTGCAGGAGACCAAGACGCTGGTCGCGGGCGGGGTGCTGGTGGCCCTGCTCGTGGCCGAGTCGCTCCACCCCTTCTTCGAGCACTACGACGTCTTCTCCCGGGACCGGGGCGCCCACGTGCTCCGGAACCTGGCCATGGGCATCCTCAACTCCACCGTGGTGGCCGTCTTCTTCGTGGGGCTCTGGCTGGCGGCCAGCGTCTGGGCCGCCGACCGGGGCTTCGGGCTCCTGAACTGGCTCGCCTCCCTGGGGGCGCCGGGCTGGCTCCACCTGGCCGGCGCCGTCCTGCTGCTCGACGCCTGGATGTACGCCTGGCATCGCCTGAACCACGAGGTGCCCTTCCTCTGGCGCTTCCACCGGGTCCACCACTCGGACAACCGCATGGACGTCAGCACGGCGAGCCGGTTTCACGTGGGCGAGATCGTCTTCTCCTCGGCCCTGCGGATTCCGGTGATCCTCCTGGTCGGCGTCTACGCGTGGGAGCTCGTCCTCTACGAGACGCTGCTCTTCGCGGTAGTCCAGTTCCACCACGCGAACCTGGGCCTGCCGCCGGCGGTGGACCGGGCGCTCCGGGCCCTGATCGTCAGCCCGGACATGCACAAGGTCCATCACTCCCGGCATCAGCCCGAGACCGACTCGAACTACTCGTCAGTCTTCTCCTTCTGGGACCGCCTCGCCCGGACGTTCCGGTCCCGGGACGACTTCGGGGGCTTCCGCACCGGCCTGGACGGCTTCGACGACGAGACGTCGTACCAGAGCGTGCCCGGGATGCTGGCGACGCCGCTCCGGGATCCCGAGGGCTCCGGCGCGGCGGGCCCGGACGGGTCGGCTCGGATCACCCTCGACACGAAGGTGGCCGAGGTCGTGGACCGCCATCCCGGGACGGTGGACGTCTTCCTGCGTCACGACTGTCCCGACATGCGGACCGGGTTCTTCCACTTCATGGCCCGCATCATGAGCGTCCGGAACGCGGCCCGGGTCCACGGGATCGACCCGGAGGAGCTCGTCGCCGACCTGAACGAGGCTGTCGAGATCGAGGAGAGGACGTCACCTTCGTCCTGAACGGGTCCCGAACGTGACGCGCGCCGACAGGAGGTTTCCGTGAGTCTCGACGCCCGCGCTCCCTCCTTTTTCCTCACCCTCCTCCTCGCCCCGCTCGTCCTCCTCGGCTGCGAGGCGGCGGCCCCGACCTACGACCTGATCCTCCGGGGCGGCCAGGTCGTCGACGGCACCGGCGCCCCCGCCCGGAGCGCCGACGTGGCGGTAGCCGGCGACTCGATCGCGGCGGTGGGCGACCTGGCGAACGCCTCCGCCGACAGCGTGATCGACGCCGGCGGGCTCGTCGTCGCCCCGGGCTTCATCGACATGCACAGCCACTCCGACTTCACCCTCCTGGCCGACGGCCGGGCGCTCTCGAAGACGACCCAGGGGGTGACCACCGAGGTTCTGGGCGAGTCCGGCTCGGCGGGGCCGGTCCTGGACGAGGCCCGGGAGGAGATGGCGAGCTCGCTGGAGCGCTACGACATTGACCTGACCTGGACGACGCTGGGCGAGTACTTCGACACCCTGGAGGCGCCGGGCACCAGCGTGAACGTGGTCTCGACGGTGGGGGCGGGGCTGATCCGGGCCTCGGTCATGGGCTACGACGACCGCCCGCCCACCGACGAGGAGATGGCCCGGATGCAGGAGCTCGTCGCCGAGGCGATGGACCAGGGGGCGATCGGCCTCTCCAGCGGTATGAGCTACGCGCCGAACTCCTACTTCAGCACACGGGAGATGACGGCCCTGGCCGAGCCCGCGGCCGAGGCCGGTGGCATCTACCTGACCCACGTCCGGGACGAGGGCGACGGGCTGATCGAGTTCCTGGAGGAGGCGATCACGATCGGTCGGGAGGCGGGCCTGCCCGTGGAGATCCTCCACTTCAAGCGCTTCGGGGTCCGGCCCGAGGGGCCCCGGGTCGAGCCCACGATCCAGGACGCCGTCGCCCTGATCGACAGCGTCCGGGCGGCCGGCCAGGAGGTCGCCGCCGACGTCTACCCCTACGACGCGGCCCAGACGGGCATGGACCAGCGCATCCCGGCGTGGGCCCACGAGGGCGGCCGCCAGGCGATGGTCGAGCGCCTCCGGGACCCCGACACCCGGGCCCGGATCGTGGCCGAGGTCCGCCAGACCCTGGAGGGGGGCCGGGCGGCGTACACGCCGGAGACGATCATGCTCAGCGCCACCCCCCACGAGCCCCACCGGCCCTACCTGGGGATGCGGATCGCCGAGATCTCCGACTCCCTGGGCATGAGCCCGGCCGAGACCCTGGTCGAGCTGGTGGAGAAGGGTGAGGGCCGGGTCCGGGCGATCTACTTCGGCATGCGGGAAGAGGACGTCCGCTACCTCCTCCAGGTTCCCTGGACCACGATCGGCAGCGACGGCACCGCGGTGGCGCCCGAGGGCGTCTTCCTGGAGGCCCACCCCCACCCCCGCTGGTACGGCTCCTTCCCCCGGGTGCTCGGATACTACGTCCGGGAAGAGGGTGTCCTGGAGCTGCCCGAGGCCGTCCGGAAGATGACGTCGCTGCCCGCCTCCCGCGTCGGCCTGGACGACCGGGGCACAGTGGCCCCGGGGATGAAGGCCGACCTGGTGGCCTTCGACCCGGAGACGATCACCGACCGGGCCACCTACACCGACCCCCACCAGCTTTCGGAGGGCGTGGAGTGGCTCGTGGTGAACGGCGAGCTCGTGATCGCGGCCGGCGAGCACACCGGGGCGACGCCGGGGCGGGCGCTGAGGCACGACGGAGGCGGGTCCTAGGCCCGCGCCGGACCGCCTCGCAACGTCCCTGACGCGGAGCAGCGATGGTCTTCTTCAAGGCCGAGAAGCTGCAGCGGCTGGCCGAGCTGCTCCAGCAAGTGCAGGGCCAGATCGAGCGGGCGGGCGGCGAGTCCGGGAGCGAGGTCGTGGAGGGGCTGGCGGAGGCGGCCCGGCGGGCCGGGCTGGACCTGGACGTGGCCCGGATCGCCGACCTCTCCACCCTCGAGAGCGTCCTGGCTCCGTCGCGTGGCCCGGACGGCTCCGGGAAGTGCTGGGCCGCCGCCGAGATCCTCTTCCTCGACGGCCTCCGGGCCCGGGCGGAGGGCCGGGACGACGAGGCCCGGGCGCTGCTCGAGAAGGCCCGGGCGCTCTACGGCCACGTGGGCGAGGGGCTGGACCTG
This sequence comes from uncultured Gemmatimonadaceae bacterium, assembly GCA_964567985.1. GTDB lineage: Bacteria > Gemmatimonadota > Gemmatimonadetes > Longimicrobiales > Gaopeijiaceae > CAZMPV01. The sequence continues at coordinate 61 of CAZMPV010000317.1, read as the reverse complement.
CCCGAGGGCGCGCCGGAGCCCGGGGAGCGGATCCGCCGGATCGAGGAGCTGACGGGGTCCT
>CAZMPV010000316.1:0-3893 GCA_964567985.1 uncultured Gemmatimonadaceae bacterium | reverse complement strand
CTCCACGTCCGGGCGGTCTCCTACTCCGGCACGATCGCGGTCCCCGACGAGATCGTCGACTTCATCGAGAGCCTGGAGGCCCGTCGGATCCCCCACATCGTCGTCTCCTTCGGCAATCCGTACCTGATCCAGGAGTTCCCGGACGTCCAGGCATACCTCCTCGCCTGGGGCGGAGGCGAGGTGAGCCAGCGGGCCGTGAGCCGGGCGCTCTTCGGCGAGATCCCGATCCACGGGACGCTGCCGATCCGGATCCCGCCGACGTTCGAGCTGGGCGCCGGCATCCGGATGCCGGCGAAGGGAGAGCCAGCCGATGGCCGGTGAGCGGTGTCGGGGGACGCTGGGGCTCCTCCTGGCCGCGAGCCTCCTCCTCCCGGCCGTCGTCTCCTGCGGCGGGGGAACCGAGGCGCCGCCGTCGCCGGAGCCGGTCCTTGCGCCGGCTCCCGACGCCGAGGGGCGGCGCTGGATCGACGAGACGCTGGACGGCCTGACGCTCCGGGAGGCGGTCGGCCAGCTCGTCATCCCCTGGATCCCGGGGGCGTACGCTTCCACCTCCTCGGAGGACTTCCGGGAGCTCGAGGCGACGGTGGAGCAGGGCGTTGGCGGTCTCTCCATCTCGATCGGCCTCCCCCACTCCTACGCGGCCAAGCTCAACGCCCTCCAGCGCCGGGCGAAGGTGCCGCTCCTGGTGACCTCCGACTTCGAGAGCGGGGGGCCGGGTATGCGGATCAACCACGCCTACGCGCTCCCTTCGCTCCTGCCCCAGGGCGGGGGCACGAGCTTCCCGCCCACCATGGCGTTCGGCGCCATCGGCGAGGAGCGCTTCGCCCGGACGCTCGGGCGGATCACCGCCGAGGAGGCCCGGGCCGTGGGGGTGCATCTGAACTTCGCGCCGGTCGTGGACGTCAACAACAACCCGGCGAACCCGGTCATCAACACACGGGCCTTCGGGGAGGACCCGGAGGCCGTGGCCCGCCTGGGGGCGGCGTTCATCCGGGGGTCGCGGGAGGGTGGCGCCCTGACCACGGCGAAGCACTTCCCCGGTCACGGCGACACCGGGACCGACTCCCACATCGAGCTGCCCGTGATCCCCGCCGACCGGGCGCGCCTGGAGCGGCTGGAGCTGGTGCCGTTCCGGCGGGCCGTGGACGTGGGTGTGGACGCGGTGATGACCGCCCACGTGGCGGTGCCCGAGATCCTGGGCGAGGGCGCCCCGCCGGCGACCTTCTCCCCGTTCTTCCTCACCGACCTCCTCCGGGAGGAGATGGGCTTCGAAGGCGTGGTCCTCACCGACGCCCTGCGCATGGGGGCGATCACCGAGGGCTACGGCGCCGGCGAGGCGGCGGTCCGGGCCGTCGAGGCCGGCAGCGACGTGATCCTCGCCCCGGCCGACGTCGAGACCGCGATCGACGCGGTGGTCCGGGCCGTGGAATCGGGGCGGCTGAGCCGGGAGCGGATCGAGCGGTCGGCCCGGCGGATCCTGACGCTCAAGACCCGGGTCGGGCTCCACAGGAGCCGGACGGTGGACCTGGGCCGGGTGGACCGCGTGGTGGGGAGCGGGCCCCACCTGGCCTTCGCCGACTCCGCGGCGAGCCGCTCCATGACCCTGGTCCGGGACCGGGACGAGCTCGTGCCCATGGGCCCCGACGACGGCCGGCGCGTCCTGAGCCTGACCTACGCCCGGGAGCGGGAGCTCACGGCCGGCGGCACCGTGAACGCGCTCCTGGCCGGGGGCGTCGACGAGGTGGATCCGGTCCGGGTCGGCGCCGGGGCCCCGCCCCTGGCCTTCGACACCCTCTGGAACCGGGCGTGGCGGGCCGACCGGGTGGTCGTCGGGAGCTACATGCCCCCCCGCTCCGGCTCGGGCTCGGTGGACGTGGACGAGGCGTTCTCGGCCTTCGTCCGGAAGCTGGCGGTCCACCGCCCGACGGTGCTGGCCGCCTTCGGGAGCCCCTACGTCCTCCGGAGCACGCCCGAAGTCGGGAGCTATCTGGTGGCCTGGGGCGACCGGGAGGTCTCCCAGGCCGCCGCGGTCAGGGCGTTGCTGGGCCGGGAGCCGATCGGCGGCACCCTCCCGGTCTCGATCCCCCCGCTCCACGACCTCGGCGACGGGCTGGCCCGGGATGCGCTCCCGGAGCGGGAGCGGCCGACGGAACGGCGGGACCCCCTGGCCGAGGCGGGCATCCTCCCGGAAGAGGAGGGAGGGGAGGCCGGAGAGGGCGAGGCCGGCACGGTCACGTCGGGCGCCCGGGGCGTGTCCATGGTCGCGTCAGCCGCCGAGACCTCCGCGGAAGAGGCCGGCATGTCGGCGGCCTCCCTCGCCCGCCTCGACACCCTGGTCCTCGAGGCCGTGGCCGACTCCGCCGCGCCCGGGGCGGCCCTGGCCGTGGCCCGGCGCGGGAAGCTGGTCCGCCTCCGGGGGTACGGCCGGACGGACTGGTCCGAGGACGCGCCGCCGGCCACTCCCACCACCCTCTACGACCTGGCGTCGCTGACCAAGGTCGTGGCGACCACCACCGCCGCCATGATCCTGGTGGACGAGGGACGGATGGAGCTGGACGCGCCGGTGGTGCGCTACCTCCCCTGGTGGAGCGCTGGCGATCCGCGGAAGGAGGACGTCACCGTGCGGCAGCTCCTCCTGCACCGGGCCGGGCTCCCCCCGTACCGGCGCTTCTTCCTGGAAATGGATGGCCGGGCCGCCTACGAGCGGGCCATCGGCGGTCTCGAGCTGGAGTACGCCCCGGGAGACAGCACGGTCTACTCGGACATCGGCCTCATGACCGTGGCCTTCGCCGTCGAGGAGATCGCCGGCCGGCCCCTGGACGACTTCGTCCGGGACCGGGTCTGGCGGCCTCTGGGGATGGGCGACACGGACTTCCGCCCCGACCCGGCTCTGGTCGGCCGGATCGCCCCCACCGAGGTGGACACCCTCTACCGGGAGAGGCACGTCCACGGAGCGGTCCACGACGAGAACGCCTACGCCATCGGGGGCGTGGCCGGCCACGCCGGCCTCTTCTCCACGGCGGCGGACCTGGTCGCCTTCGGGCAAGCGATGCTCGAGGGCGGGGAGCTGGAGCCGTGCGCCGGTCCGCCGGCGTCGTCGGTGGCGTGTATCGTGCCGGGGGCGACGGCCGGGCGGCTGATCGATCGTGAGGTCGTCGAGCGCTTCACCAGGCGCCGGGACGAGACCTCCAGCCGGGCCCTGGGGTGGGACACGCCCTCGGGCCGCTCGTCGGCCGGCGACTACTTCGGGCGCCGCTCCTTCGGTCACACCGGCTTCACCGGAACGTCGATCTGGGTCGAGCCGGAGCTGGAGCTGGTGGTGGTGCTCCTGACCAACCGGGTGAATCCGACCCGGGAGAACCGGAAGCACGTGCCGCTGCGGCGGGCCGTCCACGACGCGGCGGCCACGGCGATCACCGACCGCCCGGTGGAGAAGCGGGAGCGGTGACCCCCCTCGACTGGCTCATCGTCGCCGCCTATTTCGCCTTCGCCCTGGGCGTCGGCGTCGCCCTGGCCGGCCGGGCCTCGAGCTCCATGGCCGAGTACTTCGTCAGCGGCCGCTCCCTCCCGTGGTGGCTCGCCGGCACCTCCATGGTCGCCACCACCTTCGCCGCCGACACCCCGCTGGCCGTGACCGAGCTCGTCGTCCGGCACGGCGTGGCCGGCAACTGGCTCTGGTGGAGCCTGGTCATGAGCGGGATCCTCACCGTCTTCTTCTACGCCCGCCTCTGGCGCCGGGCCGGCGTGCTCACCGACGTGGAGTTCACCGAGCTCCGCTACGGGGGCACCCCCGCGGCGGTGCTCCGGGCCTTCCGGGCGGGCTACCTGGCCGTGCCGATCAACCTGATCATCATGGGCTGGGTGAACCTGGCCATGGTGGAGATCGTCGGCGT